>CAXSEK010000043.1:0-10961 GCA_964235625.1 uncultured Acetobacteraceae bacterium | reverse complement strand
AGCGGCGGAGGTAGTGCTCCTTGCCGGGCCAGATTCCCATCTGCGCGTATTCCGCCCGCTGCCAGCCGGAGATGATGTTCACCCCGAACCGGCCCGGCGCGATGCTGTCGATCGTCACCGCCATGCGGGCGGCGATCGGCGGCGGCATGGTCAGCACGGCGCAGGTGGCGAACAGCTCGATCCGCTTGGTGACCGCGGCGAGCCCTGCCATCAGCGTGAACGATTCGAGGTTGTGGTCCCAGAACTCCGATGGGCCGCCGAAGCCGTGCAACTTGATCATGGACAGCGCGAAGTCGAACCCGAACCGCTCCGCCTTCTCCACGATAGTGCGGTTCAGGTCGAAGGAGGGCATGTATTGCGGCGAGGTAGTGGAGATCAGCCAGCCATTGTTGCCGATCGGGATGAACACGCCGAGCTTCATTAGAAGACCTTTCTTCGACAAGGCAAGATGCGGGGCTCTGCCCCGCTCCCCGGAAGGGGACAGTCGTCCCCTTCACCCCTGTAATCAGGTGTCCAGAGGACGACCGTCCTCTGGCGGGGTTCGGGGCCGAGCCCCGGTGCTTAGGACGTTATGAACTCGTTCCAGCGCCGGGTCAGGTAGCGGTCCTCGTCCATGACGGAGTTCCACACGGCGATGTTGCCCATGCGTTGATCGAACGAGCCGCCGTCCCGGGCCCGGCCGGCCTTTTCCATCAGCTTGCCGAACGGGTCGTGGATGTCCTCCGCGGCGGGCTTGCCGCCATACCAGTAATCCCACTCGTCCGCGGTCAGCACCTTCTTCGCCGTCATCGGTTGCGCCGAGTAGTAGCCTTCTCGCGCGACGAAGGCGCCCGGGAAGCCCGAGGTGTACCAGTTCAGATACTCGTAGGCCGCGTCCAGCTTCATTCCGGTCAAATGCTTCATCATGCCGAAATGGTAGCCCCAGCCTCGGTAGCCTTCCTTCAGCGGCTGGAAGGTGCAGGCGATGCCGCGCGTGCGCACCGCCGTCACGGCGGGGGACCACATCGACTGGATCACCACCTCGCCGGACGCCATCAGGTTCACCGACTGGTCGAACGAGCCCCAGAAGGAGCGGAACTGCCCCGACTGCTTGATCTCGGTCATCAACTGGATGGTCTTGTCGATCTCGGGCTTCGTCATGTTGCCCTTGTTGCCGTAGGTGATGTCACCCCGTGACTCGAGCGCCATGGCGACGTCGATCACGCCCACCGTCGGGTTGTCCTGCAGCGCAGCCTTGCCCTTGAAGTCGGGGCTGATCAGGTCCGCCCAGCTCGTGATCGGGCGGCCCACCAGGTCCGGCCGGATGCCGAGCGTGTCGGCGTTGGTGATGGTGGGCACGCTCGTGAGGAATGCGGTCGGCCCGGTCGCGAACTTCGAACCGGAGGCGTCCGTCGCATACAGCACGGTGTAGGGGGCGATCCCCTGAGTCGAGGCCTTGCGCCCGTCCGGATACACGCTCTTGGTGAACAGGGAGTAGGTCTCGTCCCAGTTCTTGAACCTCTCCACCGGGATGGTCTGCAGGACGTTCCGGCCGACCAGGTATTTCAGATACGGCAGGCTGATGTCGGCCACGTCGATATTGGCGGACTGCGTCAGGAACCGGTTCAGCAGATCCGAACTCTCGGCCGCCTGCATGGTGACCTTGAAGCCAAGGTCCTTGCTTGCCTGATCGCCGATTGCCTGGATCGCGGTCACCGGCATCCCGGCATGCTTCAGCTCGATATCCTTGATCGTCTGCGCCCAGATCATCGGGAAGCCGGTGATGGCTCCCGACCCGGCGGCCGCACCGATCGTGGCCGACGCGGCGGTGAGCAGGCGGCGGCGGGAAAGGCCCGGTGTCTTGTCTGGTGCCGGCGTCTCGTCTGTCATGGCGGTCTCCTCGGGAGGGGTCATGCGGCGTGTTGCAGGGCGCGGCGGCTATGCATCAGGGGTTGGATCCGGGTGCCGAAATCCTCCATGCCGACCACGAAATCATCGAAGGTCAGCATCGCGCCGGCCACGCCCGGCACCGCGGCCAGCTCGTCCAGCAACCCGGCAACCGTGGCGTAGGAGCCGATCAGCACGTTCTGCGCCGAGGGCAGCTTCTGCTTGCTGGCGGCGGCGAAGTTCGCGATCGTGGCCTCCTTGTCGGCCAGCACGTCATTGTTCGCTTGCGCGTCGCGGTAGTACATCGCTTCGAAATCGGTGCCAGTCTTGTAGTGCTCCCACTTGGCAAAGGCGGCCTCGTCCGTCTCGTCGGCGATGATCATGGTCAGCACCAGCGCACCGCAGGCGCGGCCGGTCTTCTGCGTCGCCTCCACCAGGCGGGCGACGGAGGGTGCGATCTTGGTCGGCTCGTTGATGCCCTGGCGGGAGACGAAGTTGAAGTCGGCATACTCGGCGGCGAAGCGGGTGCCGCGGTCGCTCTGCCCGGCGCACACGATCGGGATCGGGCGGGACGGCAACGGGCTGCAGCGGCAATCGTCCATGGTGAAGAACTCACCCTTATGGTCTGACCGGCCGGTGGCCCACAGCTCCTTCATGATGGTCACGTATTCTTCGCAGTATTCGTAGCGGTGCTGGTAATGCGCGTCGCCGGGCCACAGGCCCATCTGCGCGTATTCCTTCATCTGCCACCCGGTGATGACGTTCACGCCGAACCGGCCCTTCGAGATGCTGTCGATCGTGACCGCCATCCGCGCCACCAGCGGCGCCGGCATCGTCAGCACGCCGATGGTGGCGAACAGCTGGATGCGGCTGGTCACGGCGGCTAGGCCCGCCATCAGCGTGAAGGATTCGAGGTTGTGGTCCCAGAACTCCGACGGCCCGCCGAAGCCGCGCAGCTTGATCATGGACAGCGCGAAATCGAAGCCGAACCGCTCCGCTTTCTGCACCACCGTTCGGTTCAGCTCAAAGGACGGCATGTATTGCGGCGAGGTGGTGGAGATCAGCCAGCCGTTGTTGCCGATCGGGATGAAGACGCCGAGTTGCATGAGCCCGCTCCTTAGCCGGCTGCGCGGGTAGGGCCGCGCGGGCGGCAATTACCAGTGTTTCTATCTGTCAAGCACATGATACGGAACCTCGCATACGATGGGCCTCGCCGCGGTCCGGTCTCCCCGCAATGAATCGCGACAGCGCCCGCGCTGTCAAGCTGATCCGCCTGGCAATCGGGCGGACGCACGCAGTGACGCCTGTTCCTTCATCCGTCTTTGGAAAAACCTGATCGTTTTATGAGCACGCCCGCGACCGCTTCGGCCGTCACGAGCAATTGCCGGTCGCGGAAGCGCGGGGCGAGCAGTGTCACGCCGATCGGCATCCCCGTCTCGCCGGTGAAGGCGGGAATGGTCACGCTGGGTCCGTGCAGCAGCGTCCACATGCGGTTGAAGATCGCGTCGCCGGGCCCTTCCTCGAACAGGGTCGCCTCGCCGCGCGCGCTCGGCACGATCACGGCGTCGAACCCGGCGGCGATGGCGTCGAACTCCGCACGGCCGCACGCGGCAGTGTCGTAGGCCTTCAGCAGGGCGGCGCGCGTAATGCCCGTGCGGTTCTCCACCCGGGCGTGGAACTCGTCATGCAGCGCCGGGCCGTGGCTGCGCGCCAGGTTGAGGAAGGCGGCGCGACCCTCCGCCAGCATGATGGTGGCCTGCATGTCCGGCAGGGCCGCGAAATGCGGCGGCAGGTCCAGCATGGTCACGCGCGCGCCGGCGGCACGCAGTCCCTCGCCCGCCGCCTCCAGCGCCGCACGGGTGGCGGGGCTGGCCGCCTCCCACATCGGCGTGCGGCACACGGCAAAATGCGCGTTCGGCAGGCTCACCGTGCGGGGCGGCGCGTCGTCGTGGATGGCGAACACGTCGCAGAGCAGGCCGAGATCGGGGACCCCGCGGGCGAACCAGGTGAGCGTGTCGAGCGTGGCCGAGTACAGCTTCACGCCCTCCCGGCTCACCGCGCCCCAGGTCGGTTTTAGCGCGAACACGCCGCAGAACGAGGCCGGGCGCATGGTGGAGCCGGCGGTCTGCGTGCCGAGCGCCAGCGGCACCTGCCAGTCCGCCACCGCCGCCGCCGAGCCGGCCGAGGAGCCGCCGGGCGAGCGCGCCGGGTCGTGCGGGTGGCGGGTCGCGGCGCGCCGGCCCGCGGCGGCGAACTCGGTGGTGTCGGTCTTGCCGAGGATGATGGCCCCGGCGCTGCGCAGCGTGGCCACGGCGGCGGCGTCGAGCGCCGGACGGTGGTGGCGGAAAATCGGCGAGTTGTGCTGCGTCGGCATGTCGGCGGTGTCGATCATGTCCTTCACGCCGATCGGCAAGCCATGCAGCGGGCCGCGCACCGGGTGCTTGTCCAGTTCTCGTGCCTGGCGCAGCACGGCGTCTGGGTCCACGAACGTCCAGGCGCGCATCGCCGGGTCCCGCGCCGCGATGCGCTCCAGGCAGGCACGCACCAGGTCCTCGACGCCGAACTGCCCGGCCGCGATCCCGGCCGCCATCCCGCATGCTGTCAGTTCGTTCGGGCGGGCCATGCTGCTCATTTTCGATTATGCAAGTGGGCCGTCCTGGCTGGTCCGCCTCTTGCGTGCAAAAGCTGGACCATGCCGGGAGGCAATGCCGATGAGCGATCCGACCCAGCCGTTGACCGCGACCCAGGCGCTGGCCGCCATCGCGCGCGGCACGTTGTCGGCGACCGAACTGGTGGAGGCGTGCCTGGCGCGGGTCGCGGAGCGGGAGCCCGTGGTGCAGGCCTTCGCCGCGCTGGACGCGGAGGGAGCGATGGCGGCGGCGCGGCGGCTGGACGATGCGGGGATGGCGGGTCCGCTGCACGGCATCCCTGTCGGGTTCAAGGACATCATCGCCACGGCCGGGCTCGCGACGCGCCACAACTCGCCGATCTACGCGGACAACGTGCCGGCGCAGGATGCCAGCGTGGTGGCGCTCACCCGGGTCGCGGGCGGGATCGTGCTCGGCAAGACGGTCACCTGCGAGTTCGCCAACCGCGCGCCCGGCCCCACCACCAACCCGCATGACCCGGCGCGCACCCCGGGCGGCTCCTCCTCCGGCTCGGCGGCGGCGGTGGCGGCGGGGATGCTGCCGCTGGCGCTCGGCACGCAAACGTCGGGCTCGGTGATCCGCCCCGCCTCGTTCTGCGGCGTGCACGGCTTCAAGGGAAGCTGGGGCGAGATCAGCTACGCCGGGACCAAGCTCACCTCCGGCACGCTGGACACGATCGGGATCTATGCGCGCTGCCTGGAGGACATCGCGCTGTATCGCGCGGTGCTGACGGACACGCGGCCGATCCCGCTGCAACCTGGCCACGTGCCGGCGCCGCGCATCGGCGTATGGCGCACCCCCTTCGCGTCGCAGGCCGGGCCGGGCAGCTTCGAGGCGCTGGAGGCGGTGGCCGCCGCATGTGGCAAGGCGGGCGCGGTGGTGGCGGAGCGGAGTTTGCCGGCACATTTCGGCGGGCTGAACGACGCGGTGCGATGGATCTCGGCCTGGGAGGGGTCGCGCAGCCTGGCCTGGGAGAAGAGCTTCCACCGGGACCGGATCAGCGATGACCTGCGGTATGGGCGGATCGCGGACGGGGAGGCGTGCAGCCAGGAGCTTTATACCGCCAGTGCACGGCTGGCGGAGCGCTGCCGGCTGGAGTTCGACGCGGTGTTCGACGAGATCGACGTGCTGCTCACCCTGGCCTCGCCGGGGGAGGCGCCGCTCGGCCTGTCCTACACGGGCTCTGCGGTGTTCAACGGCACGTTCACCGCGATGCACACGCCCTGCGTGTCGCTCCCGGGCCATACCGGGCCGAACGGGATGCCGATCGGCGTGCAGCTCGTCGGCAAGCGGGGTGCGGACCGGCGGTTGCTGGATATCGCGGCCTGGGTGGAGCACGCGGCACTTTAGCGATTCACCCGACGTTAATTGGATGGCGCCACTCTACCGCGATGCGCAGGAGGCGGTGGCATGGTGTCCAAGATGTCGGTGGCAAGGCAGTTCTCACTTCTGGCGGCGCTCGGCGTCGTCCTGACCGTCGCCGGGGTTGGCCTGACCCTCAAGCGCAGCCACGATCTGGCCTACGAAGCCAAGCGCACCGAGATCCGCAACGAGGCGGAGGAGGGCGCCTCGATCGTCCGCTACTTCGTCGAGCGTGAGCAGAGCGGTGCAATGACCCGGACCGATGCCCAGAAGCAAGCGATGGAGGCCGTGGGAGCGATCCGGTTCCAGGGCGTCAACTACGTCGCGTTGCTCAGCTTCGATGGAACGTCTCTGGTCAATGCCAACAAGGACATCGTTGGCAAGAACATCATCGAACTGAAGGACCCGATGGGCAACCCGATCACCCGCGCGCAGGTCGGCATCGCGACCTCCGGCAAGCCCGGCTTCGCCGAGTTCTACTGGAAGAAGCTGGGCGAGACGGTGCCGAAACTCAAGATGTCCTACAACATCGGCATTCCGGAATGGCAGATGGATGTCACGACCGGAGACTTCGCCGATGACATCGACGCCATGCTCGTCGCAAGCATCGTCCGGCTCGCGCTGATCTTCGTTCCGCTGTTCGTCGGCTACCTGGTTATCGTCTACCTCATGCGCCGTTCGCTTGCGAAACTACTCGGCTCGCTCTGCGGTATCATGCGGCAACTGGCGCAGGGCAACCACGAGACCCTGATCCAAGGCCAAGACCGGCGCGACGAGATTGGCCAGATGGCACAGGCCCTCGTGACGTTCCGCCAAGGTGCGATCGAAAAGGCACAGCTGCAGGTCGAGGCTGCGGAGGCTGGCTGCCGCGCGGAGCAGGAGCGCACGGCGCGCGAGTCCGAGCGGGCGGCAGCGACGCAGCAGCAGACGCTTGTGGTGCAGGATTTGGCGACCGGGCTGGAAAGGCTATCGGAGGGCGATTTGGGCGTCCGCCTGGTGAACCCGTTCCCCCCTGGCTATGAAAAGCTGCGTGCGGACTTCAATAACGCCATCGCCAAGTTGCAGGACACGCTGCAGGTGGTTGCCACGACCACGCGCAACATCCACTCCGGGTCTGGCGAGATCAGCAGTGCATCCGACGATCTATCGCGCCGAACGGAGCAACAGGCCGCCTCCTTGGAGCAAACGGCCGCGGCGCTGGATGAGATCACCTGCGCCGTGCGCAAGACTGCGGACGGCGCCATCCACGCCCGGCAGGTCGTGGCGACGGCGAAAGGCGATGCCGAGGGCTCAGGCCTGATCGTGCAGGACGCGGTCAGGGCGATGGAAGCGATTGAGCAATCCTCACGCCAGATCAGCCAGATCATCGGCGTCATCGACGAGATCGCATTCCAGACCAACCTTCTGGCCCTGAACGCCGGCGTTGAGGCCGCCCGGGCTGGCGATGCCGGTCGCGGCTTCGCCGTCGTCGCCTCTGAGGTCCGGGCCCTGGCGCAGCGCTCCGCCGAGGCTGCGAAGGAGATCAAAGGGCTGATCTCGACCTCCAATGGCCATGTGACGTCGGGTGTGCGGCTGGTCGGCGACACTGGCCAGGCGCTGGTTCGCATCGTCGGCCAGGTGGGGGAGATCACCGGGATCATCACGGAGATCGCGGCCTCGGCCGCGGAGCAGGCGACGGGTCTTGCCGAGGTGAACACCGCGGTCAACCAAATGGACCAGGTGACCCAGCAGAATGCGGCGATGGTGGAGCAGGCCACGGCAGCGAGCCACTCGCTTACGGCGGAGGCCACAGAACTCTCCGCCGTGGTGGGCCGGTTCCGCCTGGCGGAAACCAGCGCCGTCGCTGCACCTCTGGCCCTGAAGCCAGGAGCGGCGGTCAAAGCTGCGCGCCGGGTGGCGCCCGCGACCGTGGGCAACCTTGCCCTGAGCAGCATGACTTAACGCTAGCCGGAAGGAGTCATGGGGCGGTGCAGGCAGGCGCTAGCTAGGCCGACCGCCGCAGCTTCGGCCGCGTTCCCGCCGGCCGGGGACGGAACGGGGCGCGGGCGGGCATCGGCCCATCCCCTGCAGGCGTGATCCGCGGCTCACCCGCCGGCATCTCCGCGGTGGCCGCCGCAAACGCGGCACTCGCCTGCCGTGAAATTTCGAAGCGGGTGTCCGTGTCGAACACCCGGATCGCACCGATATCCCGCTTGGTCACCCCGCCCGCGCGGCAAATCAACGGCACCAGCCATTTCGGGTCCGCGTTGTCCCGCCGCCCGACCGCCACGCGGAACTGCACGAAATCGCCCGGCTCCATCGTCGTCGCGCCCATGACCGGGCGTGGTGCGGCCGGCGCCGGTGCGGCCGACACTGCCTCAGGCGGCGGCAGGCGCTGCTGATACAGCCGCAATAGCGCCGCTGCGACGACCACCGGCTCGTGCCCGGCGAGCAGCGCCTCCGCCTCCGCCCGCTCCGCCTCGCCGGGTGCGGCGAACATCGCGTCCTCCAGCAACCGCTCGCGGTCCCGCGCGCGGATCTCGTCCGGCCCGGGCGCGCTGGACCACGCGACCTTCACCCGCGCCGCGTTCGCCACCTGCTCCGCCCGGCGCCGCTTGGGGTGGGGCACGATCAGCACGCAGACGCCCTTGCGCCCGGCCCGCCCGGTGCGCCCGCTGCGGTGCAACAGGGTCTCCGGGTTGGTCGGCAGGTCGGCGTGCACCACCAGGTCCAGCTCCGGCAGGTCCAGCCCTCGCGCCGCCACGTCCGTGCACACGCCCACCCGCGCCCGGCCTGAGCGCATCGAATCCAGTGCCGCCGTCCGGTCGTGCTGGCTCAACTCGCCGGACAGCATCACGGCGGCGAAGCCACGCTCCACCAGCGCCATGTGCAGCCGCTTGGTGCCTTCCCGCGTGGCGCAGAACACCAGGGCCCCCGGCGCCTCATACCAGCGCAGGATGTTCACCAGCGCAGCCTGCGCCTCATGCGAGGGCACGGCGATGGCGCGGTATTCGATGTCGGCATGCGCCTGGGTGCGGTCCACCGTATCGATCCGCAGCGCGTTCTTCTGGTAGCGCCGGGCCAGGTTCGCGATGTCGTGCGGGATGGTGGCGGAGAACAGCAGCGTGCGGCGCTCGGCGGGGGCGGCGTCCAGAATGAACTGCAGCTCCTCGGCGAAGCCCAGATCCAGCATCTCGTCCGCCTCGTCCAGCACCACCACGCGCAGGGCGCTCAGGTCCAGGTTGCCGCGGCGCAGATGGTCCCCGAGCCGGCCCGGCGTACCCACCACGATGTGGCAGCCCTGCGCCATGGCCCGTGCTTCCCGCCGTATGTCCATGCCGCCGACGCAGGAGGTGATGCGCGCGCCGGCATACAGCCAGGCAAGTTCCGCCTGCACCTGCAACGCGAGTTCGCGGGTCGGCGCGATGGCCAGTGCGATCGGCAGGCCGGGTGCCGGCAGCTCCCCATCCGGCATCAGCGTGGCAGCGGCGGCCAGCCCGAACGCCACCGTCTTGCCCGAGCCGGTGCGCGCGGAGACCAGCAGGTCCTGTCCCTCAGTGCCTGGCTGCAACACGGCGGATTGCACGGCGGTGGGCTCGTCATAGCCGCGCGCGGCCAGTGCTGCATCGAGCACGGGGTGGACTTGGGGAAAGGGCATGTGCCCCAGATAGGGCGAATGGCGTGGCAATGCCAGTCGGGTCCGCCATGCGCGGCAGAGCGGCACCTCCACCAGGGGTGTTTGTGTCAGTTTGTCTGACATCCATCCAAGAGACGCCCACGTGGACCCAGACGAGTTCTCCGAACCCGATCGTCATACCGATCACGATCACCATCCCAAACCCGTTCCCTCGCCGGCATAGCGGCCGCTTCGCCTAGGCCCGAGCTACCATCCAAGCTTCAAGGACCCGACTTGGTTCGCCCGGCAACGTGGCATCGGCCGTCCACACTACACCCCGGCCCAACTCGCGCTGCCTTTCCCGCTCCTTGCCCCAATCACGCTGCCGCACTCGAAGGACGAGATCACCCAAACTTGCCTGGAGCCCGGGATGCCTTGGGACGAGACGGAGGATCTGATGACGGGCGTGCCTCGTGCCGTCGGCCACCACTTGCTTACGCACAAGGACCGAGACCTGGCCCAGTTGCTTGTGCGCTGGCGCCGGCGCGCGCCGGGCGATCCGTTCGTGTTCTCCAAGCCCTATGGCAGGAGTTACGACCAGGTCCGGCGAATCTGGAATGCGACGGACATGGGCATGGGTGTTGCGGTCGGGGCCGACCCGCTTGCCCTGACCGACGACCAGAGCCTGGTGGATGCGTCGGTCGCCCGCTTCATGGCGGAGCGGCAGGATGGCTGACCGAGGATCAATAACCTTGACAAGTCTTGAGACGAATTTTGCCACCCTTGTAGGGTGGGATGCTCTTTGGCGTCCCACCAACGCGCGCACGAGGGTAGTAGAATGCCAAAGAGCATCCCACCCTACGGCATTGGAGTCGTGTTATGGAAATGATCTAAGAGCAGCAGCAACGTCACCAAAGACAAGACGAGTGGAAGGGCGGTCCGTACAGCCTCAGTCCACCCGGCCCGGTTTGCCCATCATCCGGCCCAGCGCGTCGGCCATGTCGGTTGGGATCAGCACCGTGCTGCCGCGCTCCTTGTTCATCTCGTACAGCAGGTTCATCTGCCGCAACTGCAGCGCCACCGGGTTCTGCCCGTAGATCTCGGCCGCCAGCAGCACCTGGCGCGCGATCTCCTGCTCGGCGCTCGCCAGCGTCACGCGGGCCTGCTTCTCCCGCTCCGCCTGGGCCTGGCGGCTCATCGCGTCCTGCAGCCCGGCGGGGATCGCCACGTCCTTGATCTCGACCGAGCGGATCGCGACACCCCAGCTCTCGGTCTTGCTGCCGATGGTGATGCGCAACTGCTCGTCGGCGGATTTGCGGTCGCTGAGCAGGCGGCTGAGGTCGGTGGAGCCGATCATCTCCCGTAGGCTGGTCTGTGCCACGCGCTCGATCGCCTGGCGATAGTTGGCGATGTTGATGGCGGCGGCGCGCGCGTCCGTCACCTGCCAGAACACGATGGCGTCCACGCCGACGGCCACGGTGTCGCGGGTG
>CAXSEK010000042.1:0-10997 GCA_964235625.1 uncultured Acetobacteraceae bacterium | reverse complement strand
GTTGCGCACGGTGAAGTGGCTGCCCATCAGCTCGTCCGTGTAATCCAGCTCGGAGCCCGCCAGCAGGTCGAGGCTCGCCGGGTCCACTAATACGCGGGCCGCCCCGGACTCGACCACCAGATCGTCCGGCTGCACCGCCTCGTCCAGCTCGAACTTGTATTGGAAGCCGCTGCAGCCGCCGGCCAGCACCGCCACCCGCAGCGCCGCGGGCCTGGGCTGGGTGGCGACGATCGCGGCGATCTGCTCGGCAGCGCGGCCACTGATGGCGAATGCTTGTTCCATACAGTCAACATAGGCCACCCGGCACGAGACTTGAAGGGCGTCCCGATTGAAGCGGCACCGGGCCGAGTGCTACGCGCATCCATGGCCCTCGCCCCCTACGCCGTCCGGCCCGAAACCGCGCGCGGACGCCTGCATCCCGAACCGGAGGCACCGACCCGCTCGCCGTGGCAGCGAGACCGCGACCGGATCGTCCACTCCTCCGCCTTCCGCAAACTGCAATACAAGACGCAGGTCTTCGTCAACCACGAGGGCGACTTCTTCCGCACCCGCCTGACCCACACGATCGAGGTGGCGCAGATCGCCCGCTCCATCGCCCGCGAGCTGCAGGTGGACGAGGATCTGACCGAGGCGCTGGCGCTGGCGCACGACCTCGGCCACCCGCCCTTCGGCCATGCCGGGGAGGAGGGGCTGAACCGCGGCATGAAGCCGTGGGGCGGGTTCGACCACAATGCGCAGGCGATCCGCATCGTGACCCTGCTGGAAAGCCGCTACGCCGCGTTCGACGGCCTGAACCTGACATGGGAGACGCTGGAGGGACTGGCCAAGCATAACGGCCCGCTCGCCAAGCCGCCGCCCTACATCGCCGAATATGATTCCCGCCATAAGCTTGACTTGCACAGCCAGCCCGGTGTCGAGGCGCAGGTCGCGGCGGCAGCAGACGACATCGCCTATCACAGCCACGACCTCGACGACGGCATGCGCGCCGGGCTGTTCGGGCCGGAGGAGATCGCCCACCTGCCGCTGGTGGGGGAGGCGTTGAAGCAGGCCCGGCTATCCGGCCTGGATGTGCCGCCGCCCCGCCTGCGCCACGAGACGATCCGCCGGGTGATCAACCAGCTGGCGAGCGACCTGGCCACCGAATCGCGCCGCCGCCTGGCCAAGCTCGGCCCCGCGGATTGCCGCGCGGTGCGCCGGGCCCGCAATCCCGTGGTGGGGTTCAGCCCGCCGATGGAGGAGGCGAACCTCGCGATCAAGGAGTTCCTGCGCGCCCGCATGTATCATCACTGGCGCGTGAACCGCATGACGGCCAAGGCCCGCCGCATGACGGAGCACCTGTTCACGCTGCTGGTGGAGGACATCCGGACCCTGCCGGACGAGTGGCGCGGCCGCGCCGGCGAGGCGGACCCGAGACGCGCCGCCCTGACCGTCACCGACTACATCGCCGGTATGACGGACCGGTTCGCGGTGGATGAATATCGCAAGCTGACGGACCTGTCGGTTCCGGGTTAGGCCGCTACACCACCCGCACCCCCGCCTGCACCTGCGCCACCGACACGCCGACGAACGTGATCTGCGAACCGTCGCTCAGCGCCAGCACGGAACTGTTCGGCGTCGTCGCCGAGGCGGCGATGTTGCTGCCAGCATAGCCGTGGATCGCCACGTAGTCGGCGGCCCCCAGGTTCTGGACGACGATGTTCGCCGTCCCGACTGCTGCGTCCCTGACGAAGGTCAGGCCGGTGAAGGCGTTCGGGTTGGCGTTCAGCGTCACGTTGCCGGCCGAGGTGTCCACGAAGAAATACTCGTTGCCGTTGCCCGCCGTGACCGACGTGCTACCCTGCCCGACCAGGTCCGTGATGGTGTTCGCGGCCCCGTCCACCACGCTCTGCATCGGACTGCTCGACGTGTTGAGGAAGGCGAGTGTCGCCCCCGGCAGCAGCTGGATGCCGTCATCGCCCCCGGCTGTCGCCGTCACCGTGGCGGCACCACCCACGGTTACGGCGTCGTTCCCGTTGCTGGTCAGGGTGTTGTAGAAGCCGTCCAGCGTCACGTTGTCCGCGCCGCCATTGCCGGTGATGAACACGTTGGCGCCGTCCAGCCCCTCGAGCACGTTCTCCCCGGCGCCCGTCACCGCGATCAGGGCGGCGCTTGGGTTGTTGTTGATGATGGTGCTGGACGTATTGTCGCCAGCGACGACGGTGGACACGCCCGTGAGGTCTGTCACGTAGGTGGCACTCGACCCGGCCAGCAGCACCTGGGCGGTCTGGATCGCCGCCGTGCCCTCGATCGTATCGATACCCTGCGGCAGGTCGATCAGGTCCGGGCTCTGCAACAGATAGGTGTCGTGCGCCGGGATCGCGGTGAACACCGTCTGAGTGCTGATCGGCAGGGCGGCGGCGATCGCGATGAACTCGGCCACGAACGCCGTCTGCAGGTCGGTCGAGGTCGTGGCAGTGGCCGTGGTGCCGAAACCGGTGGGGATCTGGAATTGAGGCATGACTGGCCTTTCTTGGTTCGACGGGAAGCCGGACCCAGACTCGTGGACCGTTAGAGTCAATGCAAGGTGCCGGCCCTGGCGCACGTGTGACGAAGCGTGTCGGCCGACGGGGCGGACGGGCATGGACGAACTCTGCGCGTCCGTCGAACTTGGTAGCCGCAGACCAGGGAGCCGGAGAGGACACATGACGAGTTTGGCTGCCTTCGACCAATCCACCGCCGACGCCGCGCCGCCCACCGGCCTCGGACTAGCGCAGCAGGCCCTGTGGTGGTGCCGCCGGCGGGACTGGGACCGCGCCCACGCCTGCGCCCAGCAGGACGAGGGTGACCCGGCATGCGACTGGGTGCACGCGCATCTCCACCGGGTGGAGGGCGACGCTGAGAACGCCGGCTACTGGTATCGCCGCGCCGGCAAGCCCGTAGCCACGGGCGCGCTGGATGCGGAATGGGCCGCCATCGCCGCCGCATTGCTGCCAGCCGAATGAGCGCCATTCCGTACGGGTGGGAACCGCTGCCCACCCAGGCCTTCGGCCGCCATGTCGGCCCGTTGTACCGCCCGGTCGGCGGCAATAAGCGAGTGGCCGGCTTTGGCGACCGGACCGTGCCGACCGCGGACGTCCTATGAAGATCCTGGTCTGGCGCGGGAAGCCGCACGTGCTCCGGTCGTAGAGCGGATAAGCGCCAGAGCTTATCCGACCGGCGTCGGTATGCGGGCTGCATCCACCTCGCGCCCGCGGCCGCCTTGGGCCATGAGGTCGCCGATATGCGGCCGGACCTCCATCTGCCGCCGGTGCAATGCCGTGGCCGCCGCGACCAGCAAGCCGCCGCGGCCCAGCATCGCATCCCCAAGCTCGATGATGCGGATGTTCGGCCACGCCTTCTCCCGGATGGAGTGCACCATGCCGACGACCGACTCCGCCGAGGCGTCCGGCATCGCCTGGGCCAGGATCAGCACCATCGCCGCCGTCGAGCGCGAGATGCCGGCATGGCAATGCACCAGCAGCGAGGCGCCCGGCTCGGCCTCCAGCTTGCGCCCGAATGCCAGGATCTGCTCGACATCTGCCGGCTGCGGCATCACGGCGCCAGGCCTGTCTTCCACGATGTCGTCGAACCGCAGTTCCAGCCGCTCGTGCTCGCCATACTGCCCGAACGCTTCGGGCACCGGATAGGCGGGGTCCAGGATGGAGAGCACGTGGGTGGCCCCGGTGCTGCCGTGGCCCGCCAGCTCCTCCAGGCCGCAGACGGTGATCCGGAAGGGCGGGTTCATCGGCTCAATTCTCCGCGGTCAGGTACAGGTTAGCCGAGCCGAAGCCGTGCGTCTCGATCTCGATGTGCACTGGCACCAGGGGCCCGCCCGGCACGATGCGGGCGAACCACACCGAGGCGCGATGCGGCCGATGCAGGGCCGCCTCGTCCGTATCGTGCCAGAACCCGGCGAGCTGACGGCCCTCGATCGCGCAGCGCAGGGCGGTCCCGCTGAACATCGAGCGGCCGGTCGGCTCCAGCATCTCCTCACCCATCGTGCTCACGGCGATCTCGCTGACCATGCGGCCGTCGAACGTGCGCACGTCGCTGTCGCACCGTCCCGCGGTCCAGACACGGTGGATCAGCACGGCCATGGCGCTGAGCGAGTCGATGGTGTGGGCCTGCTCCGCCGGGGGCACCGGGTCCCGCTCGGGCTCCACCGGCGGCAGCAGCTGGGTGATCACGGGGCGGTCGCCCTGGTAGTCGATCTGCACCACGCGGTTCTTGCCGCCGGATTGCCCCGTGCTGAACAGCTCGCGCGGCACCGCCGTATCGCCCTGGAAGCGGCCATCGACCCGGCTGGTGCCCTGGGCATGGAACAGCGCCGCCGGGGCACCCACCAGATGGAAGGACAGCTGCATTCGGTAGGCCTGCGGCGAGACGGCGATCTCCGCCTGCAACTCGGCCGCCTCGATCCCGGTGAAATAGGCGGCGTAGGTCAGCCGGAGCGGGGATGGCTGCGCGGCGGCGGGGCTCGCTGCCAGGCAGAGGGCCGGAAGAATGCGGCGGAACAGCCTCATGGTCAGTGGCCCCGATCGAGTTTCGCTACTAGACGAACGTAAGCACGCTGAAGGCGCCGCCAAGGAGGAAACCACCATGCCCACCCTGCTGCTGCTCGCCCCCATGCGCCCGGAGATCCAGGCCGAGCTGGACGCGCGCTATACCGTCCACCACCACGCCAAGCTGCCGGGGGGATGGCTGGACCAGCACGCCGGCGAGATCGACGCCGTGCTGACCGGCGGCCATAATGGGATTGCCGCCGCTCTGCTGACGGGGTTGCCGAACCTCAAGCTCGTGGCGATCAACGGCGTCGGCTTTGATAAGGTGGATCTGGCGGCGGCAAGCAGCCGGGGCATTCGCGTAAGCAACACGCCGGACGTGCTGACCGATGACGTGGCTGACCTGGCGGTCGGGCTCACCATCATGCTACTGCGACGGCTGCACCACGCCCACCGCCACGTGACCGCGGGCAAGTGGCCGGCGGGCGAGATGGCGCTGGCCCGCAAGGTGAGTGGCAAGCGGTTCGGCATCCTCGGCCTGGGCCGGATCGGCCTGGCGGTGGCCAAGCGGCTCGCCGCGTTCGACGCCACGATCAGCTACACCGGCAAGTCCGCCAAGCCGGTGCCCTACACTTTCGTGCCCGACCTGCTCGACCTGGCCGCCGGATCGGACGTTCTGGTGGTGTGCGCCGCGGCCAGCCAGGCCACCAACGGCCTGGTGAACCGTGCCGTGCTCGAGGCGCTCGGCCCAGACGGCGCCCTGGTGAACATCGCCCGCGGCTCGATCGTGGACGAGCCGGCGCTGGTCATCGCGCTGGAACAGGGCAGGCTCGGCGGTGCGGCGCTGGACGTGTTCGTGGACGAGCCGAACGTCCCCGCCGCGCTGATGGGAATGGACAACGTGATCACCACCCCGCACATCGCCAGCGGCACCCACGAGACACGCAGTGCCATGGGCGCACTGATGCTGGCCAACCTGGACGCGTTCTTCGCCGGCAAGGAGCTGCCGACCCCGGTGGTGTGACGTCGCCACGACCTTCTCCGTAATTGCGAGCCGCCCTTCGCGGCGAAGCAACCCAGGGCCACACGCGCGAAATATGCGATGTGGCCCTGGGTTGCGTCGGCCAAGCGGCCTCGCGATGACGGTGGTTGCTATTGCGACTCGACTACCGCACCCCCGCCGCGAACCGCACCGCCTCCTCCGCCGCACGGAACAGGGCCCGGGCCTTCTGCCGGCTCTCCTCGTATTCCGCTTCCGGCGTGCTGTCCGCCACCACGCCGCCGCCGGCCTGCACGTGCATTGTGCCGTCCTTCACCACGGCGGTGCGCAGGCCGATGCAGGTGTCCATCGTGCCGTCGGCGGCGAAATAGCCGATGCAGCCGCCATACAGCCCGCGGCGCACCGGCTCCAGTTCCTCGATGATCTCCATCGCGCGGATCTTCGGCGCGCCGGTCAGTGTGCCGGCGGGGAAGCCGGCGACGAGCGCGTTGACCGCGTCCAGCCCGGGCGCCAGCCGGCCCTCCACGGTGGAGGAGATGTGCATCACGTGGCTGAACCGCTCGATGGCGAAGCTCTGCGTCACGCGCACGCTGCCCAGCGCGCTGACCCGGCCCACGTCGTTGCGGCCCAGATCCAGCAGCATCAGGTGCTCGGCCCGCTCCTTCGGGTCCCCCAGCAGCTCGGCCTCCAGCGCCGCGTCCTCCTCCGGCGTGGCGCCCCGGCGGCGCGTGCCGGCGAGCGGGCGGATGGTCACGGTGCCATCCCGCAGGCGCACCAGAATCTCCGGGCTGCTGCCCACCACGGCGAACCCTCCGAAATCGAGGAAGAACAGGAACGGCGCCGGGTTGATGCGCCGCAGAGCCCGGTATAGCGCGAAGGGCGGCAGGCCGAACGGGGCGGAGAAGCGCTGCGACGGTACGGCCTGGAAAATGTCGCCGGCGACGATGTAGTCCTGCATCCGCACCACCATCGCCTCGAACGCGGCGCGGTCCATGTTCGGCACCGGCGCGGGCGGCGGCAGCGCCACGGGCGGCGCCGCGCGGGGCAGGGGGCGGGCGAGGGCGGCCTGCGCGTCGGCGATGCGGGCCTGCGCCTCGGCCCAGGCCTGCTGCGCGCTCACGCCACCAGCCGGGCGGACGGGCACGGCCAGGGTCAGCTCGTCCTTCACAGTGTCGAACACCGCGAACAGGGTCGGCCGCATCATCAGCGCGTCCGGCAGGCCCAATACGTCCAGGTTCTTGGCCGGCAGCCGCTCCATCAGCCGCACCATGTCGTAGCCTAGGAACCCGAACAGCCCGCCGCACATCGGCGGCACGCCCGGCGGCAACGCCATCTGGCACTCGCCGACCAGCGCGCGAAGGCTGTCCAGGGCGGGCCGCTCGTCCGCCAGGAAGGCGTGCGGGGCGGCTAGTGCGTTGCGGTTGACCTCCGCCCGCCCAGCGACGCAGCGCCACAGCAGGTCCGGCGCCATGCCGATGATGGAGTAGCGGCCGCGCGTGGCCCCGCCCTCCACGCTCTCCAGAAGGAAGCTGTTCGGCTGGCCGTGCGCCAGTTTCAGGAACGCTGCGACCGGCGTCTGTAGGTCCGCCACGTCCGTCGCCGCCACCAGCGTGCCTTGCCCGGCCGCGTAGGCCGCCGCGAAGTCGGGGGTCACAACCCGCTCACTGCGCGATGCTGTCGAACACCGGGCGGTTGACCACAACCTTCTCCCGCTCGCGCAGCGCGGTGGCGTAGGTCACCTCGAGGTCGTCGCTGCCCGCATTGGCCAGGGCTACGCGCAGGCGGTCGAGCGCCGCACCGTCCTTCGCCGGGTCAGGCTTGGTGACCTCGACTGGCACTGCGACCACGAACCCGGTCGGCGTCTCGACCATCGTGGGCTTGTCCGCATCCGTGGCGAACAGCGGCTGCACCAGTTGCTGCGGCACGCCGGCGGGGGGCTGGCCGCGGCCGATCGGGGGTGTGTGCGTCATCGGCAAGCCCGCGGCGGTGGCGGCATCCTTCAGCGACTGCCCGCCCTGCACGGCGGTCAGCAGCCCCGTCGCCGCCAGGTCCATCTCGTGGCGGCGGGCATTCCGCAACCAGTCGTCGCGCACCCGGTCCTTCACCTCGTCGAACGGCAGCTCCGCCGGCGGCGTGACGCTGTCGACGGACACGGCATAGAACGAGTGGTCCGGACCGTCCTCCAGCGTCGGCGGGTCTGTCGGCTTGAGCGTGAACGCCTTGCCGATCAGCGCCTCGCGCAGCGCGGGGGAGCCGGGGATCGGGGCCGGCCCGCCCTCCGGCGTCATGCCCTGGGCATCCAGCGTGCCAGTGACGGCGGCCAGCCCCAACTCGCCTGGCAGGTCGTCCAGCTTGGTGCCGGCGGCCAGCAGGTCCTGCACCTTGTTGGCCCGCTCATCCACCTGGTCGGTCGCCTGTTCCATCGCCACGCGCTGCTTCACCTGGGCGGCCAGCGCCTCGTAGGGCTGGTTGTCGCCGCCCTGCACCTGGGTGACGCGGAACACCGCCCAGCTGCCATCCGCATTCACCGGCCCGGTTACGGCGTTGGCGGCGGCGGTGAACACGGCATCGGCCAGGCCTGGCGCGGGAAAGGCGGCCTTGGTGCCCGCATCCAGCGCGATGGCGGAAGCCCCGGCGGCGGCGGCCTGCTGCTGCACCGCGTCCCAGTCGGCGCCGGCGGTCCAGGCCGTGGCCAGCGCCTTGGCCGCCGCCTCGGACTGCGCCACGACCACCTGCACGGCCCGCGTCTCGGGCCGGTTGAACGCGTCCGGATGCTGCTGGAAATAGGCTCGTGCGTCGTCGTCGCTGACGGTGATGTCCTGCGCCAGGCGCTCCGGCGACAGGATCACCAGCTTGACCCGGCGGTATTCCGGCGCCCGGTAGTCGTTGGCGTTGTCGTCGTATTGCCGCTGCAACTGCTCGTCCGTCGGCGCCAGCGGCTCGGGCGCGGTCGCGAACGGCAGGCTCACCAGGTCCGCCGTGCGCGTCTCGCCCTGGAAGGTGAACACCAGCCGGTCGACCAGGTCGGGCGAATAGCCCCCGGCCCGGACCGCCTCCGCCACCTGCCGCTCGGCCAGATCGCTGCGCATCAGGCTGAGATAGCGGGTTTCGGTATAGCCGTTGTTCCGCAGCACCGTGTTGAACGTGGCGCGGTCGAACTGGCCGTTTGGGCCCTGGAACGCCTTGGTCTGGAACGTGGCCTGCCGCAGCTCGTCATCCGGCACGTGCACGTTCAGCCGGGCCACCTCGGCCGCAAAACCCGCCTGGATAACCAGCTGCTGCAGCGCCTGCTCCGCGATGCCGTGGCGCATCTCCGGCGTGGGCGTCGCCATGCCCGTCTGCTGCGTGTAGCGGGCAAGCATTCGCCGGGAGACGTCCGCCAGTTCCTGCGCGGCGATGTGCTGGCTGCCGACGGTGGCGACCGCGTTCGGATCGTTGCCGCCATCGCCGCCACCGATCAGGCCCGCCACGCCCCACAGGCCGAGCGAGCCGACCAGGACGATGAAGAGGACCCGGGCGGGCCAGGTGCCGGCGAAGCGGCGGAGGGTTGCGAGCATGGGGGGACCCTGACGGCGGAGGCGGCGCACCATAGGGAGGGGCCACGCCCAAGGCCAGCCCCGGTCGATCCCCGCATCCTTGCACTGGCACGGCATTGGCGGTTACGCACGGCGGCAAGGAGAGCGCATGCGCCAACTCATCGCCGGCAACTGGAAGATGAACGGGACCACGGCCGAGGCGGCGGCCCTGGCCGAGGCGCTGCGCCGCGCCGCCGCGCCCTGCGACCTGCTGGTTTGCCCGCCGGCGACGCAACTGGCCGCGGTCGCCGCGGCGTTGGCCGGGTCGCCGGTCATGGTGGGCGGCCAGGACTGCCACCAGTCGCCGTGCGGCGCCCACACCGGGGACATCGCCGCGACCATGCTGCGGGAAGCCGGCGCACGCTGGGTGATCCTCGGCCACTCCGAGCGCCGGGCCGAGCATCACGAGTCGGACGCGACGGTGCGCAGCAAGGTGGAAGCCGCCGTTGCTGCGGGGCTAACCGCGGTGGTCTGCGTGGGCGAGACCGAGGCGCAGCGGGATGCCGGGCACCACACGGACGTGGTGGCGGGCCAACTGGCGGGCAGCCTGCCCCCCGGCTTCAAGGGCGTGGTCGCCTACGAGCCGATCTGGGCCATCGGCTCGGGCAAGAGCGCCACCGAGGCAGACGTGGAGGCGATGCACGCCTTCATCCGGTCCGAGCTGGTGCGCCTGCTCCCGTCCGACGGCGCGGCGATCCGCATCCTGTATGGTGGATCGGTGAAACCGTCCAACGCCGCGGCCCTGCTGGCTTTGCCGGACGTGGGCGGCGCGCTGGTGGGCGGGTCGAGCCTGGTGGCGGCGGATTTCCTGGCCATCGCGGCGGCCGCCCGCGCGGAGTGAGCAGCACTAGCCCGCATGTTGATGCGGGTATCGCGCGCCACCCGCATCAAGATGCAGGCTGCAATCCATCCAGCACGGCAGAATAGCAGCGCCCGTCCAAGGGGTTCCAGCGATCCGGCAAAAGGCTTAGAACGCGCGCTCGCCCGAAGGACCCCCCATGATCACCGTGCTGCTCGTCGTCCACCTCATCGTCACGCTCGCGCTGATCGGCGTCGTGCTGATCCAGCGCAGCGAGGGTGGCGGGCTGGGCGTGGGCACCTCCCAGGGCATGGGCTCGTTCATGTCCGGCCGCGGCACGGCGAACCTGCTGACGCGCACGACGGCGATCCTGGCGGCGGCGTTCTTCGTACTGTCCATGGGGCTGGCACTGCTGAACCGCGGCACCACTGTGCGCAACAACGCCTCCATCCTGGACGTGCCGGCCACGCGCACCACGCCCGCCATCCCCGCGGCGCCGCCCACGCCCGCTACGCCCCTGGCGCCGGTCCCCCCTGCCGCGTCGACCCCGACGGCAGCCCTTCCGCCAACGCCGGCGCCCGAAACCGTGCCGCCCGCCTCCGCCGCGGCGCCGGGCCCGGTCACGCCAGCACCCGCGACCGGCCAGCACTAGCAGACACCGTCTTCACGCCGGGTCGTTCCACGGTTATGGAGGCGATCCATGACGCGGTTCGTATTCATCACCGGCGGCGTGGTCTCCTCCCTGGGCAAGGGTGTCGCCTCGGCCGCCCTCGGCGCGCTGCTGCAGGCACGCGGCTACTCGGTCCGCTTGCGCAAGCTGGACCCCTACCTCAACGTCGATCCGGGGACGATGAGCCCCTACCAGCACGGCGAGGTGTTCGTCACCGATGACGGGGCGGAGACCGACCTCGACCTCGGCCATTACGAGCGCTTCACCGGTGTGCACGCCACCCGCAGCGACAATGCCACCACGGGGCGCATCTACTCCGAGGTGATCGCCAAGGAGCGACGCGGCGACTACCTCGGCGCGACCGTCCAGGTGATTCCGCACATCACCGACGCCATCAAGGACGTGATCGTTCACGACCTGCAGGACGAGAACG
>CAXSEK010000041.1:0-11004 GCA_964235625.1 uncultured Acetobacteraceae bacterium | reverse complement strand
GACCCGGCGACCCACCACCCCGTGCCGCCCAACCCGCGCTTTGCCGCCGACCTCGGCTTTCTCGCCAACCGCCTGCCGGACCGCGAGGCCCGCGTGGAGTCTTTCTTCCTCCGCCCCGCCGCGGACCTGCCTGATCGCAATTTCCTGCTCGGCGGCCTCGGCTGGGACGACAAGCCGATGTCCGCCAACGTACGCCGCATCGGCCACACTCCCACCGCCGACCACAATGCCTTCAACTGCACCCCGCTCGCCGTGCTGAACGTGGCGCGCGACAGCATGGCCGCGGTCGGCTTCTCCCCCGCCACCCGCGTGTTCGAGGCCGCGGGCGCGGGCGCTTGCCTGATCACCGACGCCTGGGAGGGGATCGGCCTGTTCCTCCAGCCTGGCACCGAGATCCTGGTCGCCCGCGACGGGCAGGACGTGGCCGACCACCTCGCCGCCTTGACGCCGGACCGGGCGCGGGCGATCGGCCGGGCGGCACTGCGCCGGGTGCTGGCGGAGCACACCTACACCCTACGGGCCGCCATCGTGGACCGGCTGTTGCGCGGGGCATGAGGCGCGGCTTCGACGGCATCCAGGCCCTCCGCGCCCTCGCCGCCGCCGCCGTCGCCTTCCTCCACGTCGCCGATGAAGCCGGCGCGCTGACCGGCACGCCGGGCCAGTCGCCCTACCGGTGGATCGACGCCATCCCGCTCGAAGCGGGGGTGGACCTGTTCTTCGTCATCTCCGGCTTCGTCATGGTCTGGGCATCGTGGGAGTCGTTCGGCCAGGCCCGCGCCGTGCTGCCCTTCGTCTGGCGCCGGCTGCTGCGCATCCTGCCGCTGTATTGGCTGCTCAGCGCCGCGACCGTCGCCGTGGCCCTGGCGGCCCCCGGCTCTGTCAGTGACGGGCTCCGCGACGGCTGGGGCTACGTGGCCGCCTCTTTCGCCTTCCTGCCATGGCGCCGGGCGGACGGGTTCGTCCAGCCGGTGCTGCGGCTGGGCTGGACGCTGGACTACGAGATGCTGTTCTACGCCCTGGTCGCTTGCCTCTTGCCGCTGCCGCGCCGCGCCGCACTGACCGCCCTTATCGCCGCCCTCGTTGTGTTGGTGGCGGCCGGGCAGGGCGCCGCGTTCGCCTCGGTGCCGCTCGCCTTCTGGACCGATCCGATCGTCGCCGAATTCGCCCTCGGCATCGTCGTCGCCATCCTGGCCCGGCGTGGATGGCAAGCCGGGTGGATCAGCGCGGCGGCACTCCTGGCCAGCCTCGCCATCGCCGCCTTGGCGCCGGACGGCACCGCCCGCGCGCTCGTCCGCGGGGTGCCGGCGGCACTGCTGGTCTTCTGCGCGCTGTCATGGAACACCGTCCCGCGCTGGTTGATGCTGCTGGGGGATGCCTCGTATGCGCTCTATCTCGTCCACCCATTCCCGATGCGGGCGCTGCGGGTACTCGGAATGCGGCTCCACGTGGTGAGCGTGCCAGCCTACCTCGCTGTGACCATGGTCATGAGCCTGGTGCTTGCCGTGGCGCTGCACTGGATGGTCGAGCAGCCGGTGCTGCGCTGGGGACGCGGTGCCAGTGCCCACTGACTGCATCCTGGTCGTCGGCGCGTCCGGCGTGTTCGGCGAGCGGCTGGTGGAGTCCCTGCTCCAGACCACGGCGTTCACCGTCGCCGCCGCCGGCCGCAGCCAGGCCAAGCTGGACGCCCTGCCGGCGCACCCCCGGCTGTCCCGCCTGGTGCTGGACGTGCACACGGCGACGCCGGACCTCCTCGCCGGGACCGGCGCCTTCGCCGTCGTGGACGCCGCCGGGCCGTACCAGGGCGGCAGCTACCACCTCGCCCGCACGGCGATCGCGGCCGGGCTGCATTTCATCGACCTGGCGGATGCGCGGGACTACGTGGCCGGCTTCGCCGCGCTGGACGAGGCGGCCCGGCACGCGGGCGTGGTGGCCCTCGCCGGCGCCAGTTCCACCCCCGCCCTGTCCAACGCCGTGCTCGACGCGCTGACCGTCAACTGGGCCGGGGTGGACGACGTGGCCATCGCGATCTCGCCCGGCAACCGCGCGCGCCGTGGTCTGTCGGTCATGCGCTCGATCCTCAGCTACGCCGGCCGCCCGGTGCGCGTGTTCACGGACGGGCGCTGGAGTAGCCAGCCCGGCTGGGGCATGACGGTGCGGCGGGACCTGCCCGGCCTCGGCCGCCGCTGGCTCTCGTTGAGCGAGACCCCCGACCTCGACATCGTGCCGCAGCGCTTCGCTGTCCGCCGCTCGGCCGTCTTCCGCGCCGGGCTGGAGCTGCCGCTGCTGCATTGGGGCCTGTGGCTTGCCTGCCTGCCGGTGCGGGGCGGCTGGCTCGGGTCGCTGGCTCCGTTCGCCCGCCCCGTCCGCCTGCTGGCCGCGGCGTTCGAGCGGCTCGGCACCGACCGCGGCGGCATGACCGTGGAGGTGACCGGCACCGACGCCGCTTGCCGGCCGGTGCGCGGCGAATGGTCGCTGGTGGCGGAGGGCGGCGACGGCCCGGCCATCCCGACGCTCCCCGTGCTCGCCGCCCTCCGCGCCCTCGCCGCCGGCCAGCTGGCGCCGGGCGCACGGGTCTGCGCCGGCGTGCTCACCCTGCACCAGATCGAGGCCGAGTTCGCCGGCCGCCAAATTACCTCCCGCTCCGCCGTCACCACGGCGCCGCCGAGCCTGTATCAGCGCGTGCTCGGCCCCCGCTTCGCCGAGCTGCCCGTCCCGGTGCAGCACATGCACGGCCCCGGCTGGGGCCTGCGCGCCCGCGGCCTGGCCCATATTGACGGGCCAGGCACCCGCCTCGCCCGCGCCGTGGCCGCCGTATTCGGCTTCCCACCCGCCGGTGACGGCGTGGAGGTGGTCGTGTCCTTCCTGCCGGAGGCCGGGCAGGAGCGCTGGCTCCGCAGCTTCGCCGGCCGCCGCTTCGGCAGCGTGCTCTCCGCCGGTAGCCGCCCCGGCCACTTGCAGGAACGCTTCGGCCCGTTCCGTTTCGACCTGGACCTGGAGGCGGACCGAAGCGGCATTGTCGGCATGCCGATCCGCGGCTGGCGGCTTGGTGCAATCCCGCTACCGCTGTTCCTGGCCCCCATCTCGGTCGCGACGGAAGCCGTGGACGCAACGGGCCGATTCTGTTTTGACGTCGAGCTGCAGCTGCCGTGGCGGCTTGGGCGGCTGGTGCGGTATCGCGGCTGGCTAGTGCCCGTGTGAGAAACACTCGCTCAATCGAATGAAATCGGCCACCGCTGGGCGCCATGCATAACGCGGATGATCTCGATCTCATCCGAACTGACCCGGTAAGCGACAACATAAGCCGTTCCGCTGACTACGAGTTCACGCGTCCCGGGACACCCGGCCTTGCCGTTCCATCAAGGGAAACGTCTCGAGATGGCGCGTTGCAGACTCGATCAAATCAACAATCGCGACTGCGGCTTTGGTGTTTGGGGCCGTAATGCCTGCGATCTGGGCTTCCAGATCAATCCGGGCCAGTGCCGACCAACGGACGATCACTCCGCCTCTGCTCGCCTCAGTAGTTCGGCTCGCCGAACCTTCCAGTCAGCCCAGACCTCATCGTTTGATATCCGGGCAACGTTCGGGTCGTCCGCCGACCGGACCCCCTCCTCGACAGCAGCCCGGAACCACGCATCGTGCTCCCGTGCGTCTCGCTGCCGGGTTACGAACGCCTCCACGAGTTCGTTCAGGACGTCTACTGCCGGCCGGTGCACCGCCTCGGCCTCGGCCAGGAATTGCGCGTGCAACTCCGGCGGGATCGTCAGGGGGACGGAGATATCGGACATGGGCAACACCTATTCGCCACAACCATCGGCCTACTATGCCGTCGCAACCGGCTCCAGCCAACCGCCCTCACCGGCGCACCCGCCCGAAGAACGCCGCGATCTCCGACGCCGCCCGCTCCGGGTCTTCCCGGTGCGGGAAGTGCCGGACGCCCTCGAACATCGCCATGTCCAGGTCGCTGAACACCTCACCCAGCCGGTCTGTCCAGGCGAACGGGAAGATCGCGTCGTGCTCCGCCCAGCGCACGCAGGTCGGCACCGCGATCCGCGGCAGCGCCGGTGCCTGCTCCGTCATGATCGCCAACCGGGCAGCCTGGGCGGCACGGTAATAGGCGAACCCGCCGGACAGGTTTCCCGGCGCCAGGAAAGTGTCGACCCACGCCTCCAGCACGGCGTCGAACGCGTCCTTGCGGTGGGACCAGTGGCGCAGGAAGTGGCCGATATACGCCCGGCATGTCTCCCGCGAGGCGCCGACCAGTGCTGGGGCAAACTCCATCTGGTGGAAGGACTGGTACCAGATCTCGTTCAGCCGGTCCGGCATGCCCATGCGGCGGCCGATGCCGGGATAGCTGAAATCGAAGAAGAACAGTCCGGCGAACCGCTCCGGCGCGCGCCTGGCCAACGACAGCATGATGGCGCCGCCCACGTCATGGCCGACCACGCCCACCCGGCCCAGCCCCATCGCGTCCAGCAGCGCCAGCAGGTCGGTGGCATGCGCGTCGGCGCCCCACTGCTCGGCATTCGGCTCGCCCGGCGGTTTGTCGCTCTGCCCGAAGCCACGCAGATCGGGGGCGATCAGGGTAAACTGCCCGGCCAGTCGCTCCATCACCGGCTCCCAGGTCAGCCAGAACTCCGGCCAGCCGTGCAGCAACAGCAGCGGCGGGCCCGACCCGGCGGTCACCACGTGGAACGAAGCGCCCGCCGCCGACACCGTGTTGTGCTGCATCGCCATCTCCTGACCTCGCTCCCACTGAAACCCGGCGGCCCGTTCGCGTTCCATGGCCACCCCAGGAGCACCCGCGCCATCATGCCACCCTTCTCCCGCCGCGCCTTGCTCGGCACCTCCGCCGGGATCGCCGCCGTCGCCGCCACCGGCGCCCAAGCCGCCGACCAGCCGCCCGCCTTGCTCGGCACCACGACCGGCGACAGCGTGACGCTGCCCCGGCTGATGAACCCGACCGACGCCGAGGGCAGCGTGGACACCCTCGACCCGCCGGGGCGCCGCCTGGGTGTCGCCGTGGTCGGGCTGGGCCACCTCTCGCTGCTGCAGATCCTCCCCGGCTTCGGCCAGGCGCAGCACGTCCGCCTCACGGCGCTGGTCAGCGGCGAGCAGGACAAGGCGCGGGCCGTGGCGGCGCAATACGGCGTGAAGGAGAGCAGCCTGTACGACTACGCCGGGTTCGACCGCCTGAAGGACAATCCGGAGGTGGACATCGTCTACATCGTGCTGCCCAACGCGATGCATGCCGAGTTCACCGTCCGCGCGGCGCAGGCCGGCAAGCACGTGCTGTGCGAGAAGCCGATGGCGACCTCCGTCGCCGATGCCCAGCACATGGTGGACGCCTGCAAGCAGGCCGGCCGCAAGCTGATGATCGCCTATCGCTGCCAATACGAGCCGCACCACCGCGCCCTGATCGCCGAGGTGCGCGGCGGCCAGCATGGCCCGGCGCGGTTGATCGAGGCGGTGAACGGCCAGAACAACGCCGACAACGGCCAGTGGCGCCACGACCTGGCCATGGCCGGCGGCGGCTCGCTGCCGGACGTTGGGCTGTACTGCCTGAATGCCGCCCGCTACATCACTGGGGAGGAGCCCGTCGAAATCCGTGCCAGCCTGACCCGGCCGAAGAACGACAACCGGTTCAGGCAAATCGAGGACATCGCCTCCTTCAGCCTGCAATTCCCGTCCGGCACGGTAGCCACCTGCTCCTCCGGCTACTCCTTCCACGAGAGCCGCTGGCTGCGGGTGCACATGCCGCAGGCCTGGATCGGGCTCGACCCGGCGTTCGGCTATTCGGACATCGCGATGCAGACCGGGCACATCGTCGGCAAGTCCAACGCCGTGGACCGCCGGCAATTCCCGCCGCACAACCAGTTCGCCCGCGAGATGGACCACTTCGCCGAGGCGCTGCGGGCTGGTGTGGAGCCGCACACACCGGGCGAGGAGGGGCTGCAGGATCAGAAGCTGATCGCCGCGATTTACCAGGCTGCTGAGGGCGGCAGCGCGGTTAAGCTGCCGCCAGTGGCGGGGCTGGATACCACGCGGGGGCCGGCGCCGAAGGAAACCTGATTTTCGGCGGTGGGCTCAGGGAAGGCCGTTCCGCGATCCGTGACCATCACCAGGGCTGACGGCGGCAAATCGAGGGAGTAAGGCTGTCCAATGACGCCGCCCCAAGCCGCCGCGCTCGCGCCCGACATCCCAGCCTCCGCTGAACCCGCCGTCGCGGTACACGCCGCCCCGCTGGTGTTCTCCCACCAGCAGATCATCCGGGTCATCACCGGGATCCTGCTCTGCATCCTGCTGGCAGCGCTGGACCAGACCGTCGTCATCCCCGCCGTGCCAACCATCGCGGCGGACCTGCACGCGTTCGGCCACCTGTCCTGGATCGTGTCGGCCTACCTGCTGACCTCCACCGCCGCCACGCCGATCTACGGCAAGCTGTCCGACATGTATGGCCGACGCGCCCTGCTGCTGCCCGCGCTGGCACTGTTCATCGTGGCCTCCGTACTGTGCGCGCTATCCCGGAGCCTGACGCAGTTGATCGTCTTCCGTGCGCTCCAGGGTCTGGGCGGCGCCGGGTTGATGGCCATGGCGCAAGCCGCCATCGCGGACGTGGTCTCGCCGCGGGAGCGGGGCCGCTACCAGGGTTACATGGCGGGCACCTGGGGCGTGGCCTCGGTCGCCGGGCCGGTTGTGGGTGGCTGGTTCACCGACCACATTTCCTGGACGTTTGTGTTCTGGATCAACGTCCCGGTGGGTCTGGTGGCGATGTGGCTGTGCAACCGCGCGCTCAAGCTGCTGCCCCCGCGCAACGTCCGCGGCCGCATCGACTATTTCGGCGCGGCCCTGCTGACCGGCGGGGTGACGGCGTTCCTGCTCGTGCTGAGCTGGGGCGGATCGGAATATCCTTGGGCGTCGGTCCCCATCATCGCGCTGACGGCAGCCACGGCCGTGCTGTTCAGCGTTCTGGTCTGGCACGAGCGCCGGGCACCGGACCCGATCCTGCCGCCGCGCATGTTCCGCGAAATGGTGTTCACCCGTGGGGTGGCGCTGTCTTTCCTGACCGCCGTCGGCCTGCTCGGCACCACGTTCCTGCTGCCGCTGTTTTTCCAGTTGATCCGTGGGGCGGACGCGTCCACGTCCGGCTTCATGGTGGCGCCGTTCCTGATGCTGAACGTGCTCGGCGCATTCACCGGCGGCCAGATCGCCCGGTGGCTAGGCCGGACGAAGGTGATCATCCTGGCCGGGTTCGGCCTGGGCTGCGTGGGCTTCGCCGGGCTGGCGGCGGTCACGCCCACGACACCCCTGGCCTTGATGATGCTGGCGATGGCAGTCGAGGGGTTCGCCATCGGCTGCTGCATGCCGTGCATCATGGTCATGGTGCAGAACGCGGCCGACCGGCGGGACGTGGGCACGGCCACGGGGGCGATGCTGTTCCTCCGCTCCATGGGTGGCGCGTTCGGCAGCACCTTGGTGGGCGCCCTGCTGACGGGCGTGTTCGCGGCCCGGGTCACGGCCGGTGGCTACCCGGGCGGCGCCGATTTGGGCTCGCTGAAGCCCGGCGGCTCGCTCTACATCCTTGGACCGGCGGCCGAGACGGCGGGGCGACTGGCGCTCTCGGCCGGCTTCAGCATGGCGTTCGGCGCCTGCCTGCTGCTGTTCGTGGTCGGCGTGGTCATCGCCGCAGGCCTGCGCGATATCCCGCTCCGCACCGTCGCCGGCAGCGCGCCCGAGGAGCCTGCCGCGCTCGGGCATTAAGGGGGCTCAGATCTGCTCCCTCTCCCCCTTCTGGGAGTGGGCTGGGTGAGGGAGCTTGGGATCCCGTGACAGCTGCATTGTACGTGCGCGCTCAACCTAGACCATTCCTGCGCCTGAAGAACTCGGCCAACGCACCCGCCAACGCCTGTACGTTCACCGCCCAATCCGCCCTTTCCGCTACCCCGCTCGGCGGATCGTCCACCAACCCATCAATCGCCGTCGCCAGTGCTGCCGCATCCGGCTCGCACAACCGTGCCCCTGCTTGCCCCGCCAGTTGTTCCACGATTCCGCCGACCCGCGTCGCCACCACCCAGCGCCCGGCCGCCAATGCCACCGCCGCCACCCCGCTCTGGCTCGCCTCCCGGTGCGACAGCACCAGCGCATCGGCCCAACCCAGCAGCGTGCCGACTTCCGCCTCCGGCACCCAGCGGTTCTCCACGCTCACGCCGGGCAGCGCGCGCAACGCGTCCAGTTCCGCGCCGTCCGGCCCGCTGCCGACGACCCTCACCTCCACCCGATCCGGCCCGACCTGTGCCAACGCCTCCGCCAGCAAATCCAACCCCTTATAGGGCAGCAGCCGCCCGAAGCTGAGCAGCCGCAGCCGGCCGCCATGCGCCATTGGCGCCGCCGCCGGCCGGCCGTAATCCAGCGGCGACAGCACCGACCGCAACACCGGGCGCCCCCGAGCGGTGGCGGCAAGCTGCCCCTCCACATGACCACTCAGCGCAATCAGCGCGCGGGCCCCGCGCAACAGCCGCCGCTGCAACACCGCCTGCATCGGCAGGATGTCGCCCGGATGCAGCGTCGCGTCGTGCACCGTCACCGCGTAGGGCACCCCCGCCCGCTGCAGCGCCGCCGCCATCAGCAGGTCGAGCGGCGCCGGCATGGCGCACACCGCCCCATCCAGCCGCAACGCCCGCAGCCGCCGGGCCAGCGCCGGTGCCTCGATCGGGATCGAGACCAGCCGCCGCGCCCACCCCGCCAGCCCGGCATAGGTCGCCACCGGCATATCGCAGTCCGGCAGTCCCTCCGCCATGATCTCCGCCGTTTCCGCCAGCGACAGCACCACCGAGACGCCCGGCACCGCCCGCAGCCCCCGCGCCAGTTCCAGCGCATAACGCGGCCCCGCCCCGCGGCGCCCCCATTGCCAGACCAGCAGCCTCACACTCCAATTGCCCGCAGCGCGGCGGCCAGCGGTGCCGGGCCGAGGCGCTGCCGGGCGGCAAGCTGTGCCCGCGCCCCCAGCGCCGCCCGCGCGCCGGCATCGTCCGCCAGGCGGCGCAGATGGGCCGCCGCCGCCGCCACATCCGCCTCCGCCCACACCGCACCCGGCGCCTGGAACACCCCGCGCGGATCGACAGCGGGCACCAGCCGGTAAGGCACCAACGCCGCCGTCTCCGCGTCGGTGAAATCCGTGTTCCCGGACCAGTCCGTCAGCACCACCGCCTTGCCCAGCAGCATTCCCTCCGCCGGGACCAGGCCGAACCCCTCGCTCCGGTGCAGCGACAGCACGATATCCGCGCAGGCCATCAGCGCGTGGTTGTCGGCTAGGGGCAGGGTGCGCGTCTCGAACCGGATGTTCCCCACCCCCGCCGCCGCTGCCCGCAGCCGCTCCAAATCGGGGCCGAAATGCCCGGCATGGCCGATCTTCATCACCAGGATCCGGTCCGCCCGGTCCCCGAACGCCACCCGGTGCGCGGCGATCGCGGCCAGCGGGTTCTTGCGCTCGAACGAGGAGGCCAGGCTGAACGAGCACAGCGTCACCACCGCCGCCGCCGGCAGCCCGAACGCCTGGCGGTCCAGCGCCGACGGGGCAGGGGGGCGGGATGCGACGCAATACGGCACCACCCGCACCCGCCCCGGCAGCAACGGCTCGATCGCGGCGGCGGTGAAGCGGGAGGGCACCCACACCTCGTGCACGAAGCGCACCCCGGTCGCCCAGTCCGGCGGCGCCACCGGCAGTTCCCACGCCCAGCACCCGATCACCCGGCGGCCCCGCAGGAAGCCGCGCGGTAGCCGCAGCAGGGCGGCGGCCACATGCGGCGCGTTCACGTGCAGCACCAGCGGCGCACCCGGCGGCGGTGTCCCGGCCGGCCCCACCGGCACGTCCTCCGCCTCACCCGGCAACCGCAGCCCCGCCCGCAACGGCCAGCCCGGCACGCCCAGCTCCGCCAGCCCCGCCAGCATCAGCCGTGCCCCCTCGCCCAGGCCGGAGGCGCGGCCCAGCTCCCCCGCCACTACCATGCCACCGCGCGCGGGCGGCGGTGCCGCGTCCGGGCGGGGCGCGAGCAACGCCGTGCTCCGCGCCAGCCAGCGCCGCCGCATCTCGGCGGGCAGGGAGCGCCAGAGCCGGTGCAGCGGATGCAGGCGTTCGGACATGGGTGGCTTCTGCCGGTCACGGCCGGGTGCGGCAAGCCTGGCCGCGCTCCGGTTGCCGCAAAACCGCTTCCGTATAGGATGCCGCCATGGCCCCCGACCCGACCCTGACGAGCACCGACATCCTCAACCGGCTGGTTGCCTTCGACACCACGTCCCGCAACTCCAACCTGCCCCTGATCGCCTGGATACAGGCCTACCTGGACCGGCTCGGCGTGCCCTACCGGCTCAGCCATGACGCGACCGGCGAGAAGGCCAACCTGCACGCCATCATCGGCCAGCCCGGCCCCGGCGGCATAGCCCTCTCCGGCCACGTGGACACCGTACCCGTGGACGGCCAGGCCTGGTCCACCGACCCGTTCACGCTCCACCGCGCCCATGGCCGGCTGACCGCCCGGGGTGCGGCGGACATGAAGGGCTTCGTCGCCTGCTGCCTCGCCGCCGTGCCGGGCTTCCAGGCCGCCGGGCTGCGCCGCCCGATCCACCTGTTCATCTCCTACAACGAGGAGGTCGACTGCGCCGGCGCCCGCCGCCTGGTGACCGACCTCGCGGAGAGCGGCCAGTCCCCCGCCCTCTGCATCGTTGGCGAACCCACCGCCATGCAGCCGATCCTGGGCCACAAGGGCCGCCTGGCGGTGGACGTGACCGTCCGCGGCCGCGCCGGCCACTCCTCCAACCCCGGGCGTGGCGTGAACGCCGTGTTCGCCGCCGCCGAGGCCGTCGCCTGGGTCGCGGCCGAGCAGCGGCGGATCCTGGCGGAAGGGCCGTTCGCCCCCGGCTTCGACCCGCCCACCACCACCGTCCATGTCGGCGTGCTCTCCGGCGGTACGATCCGCAACATCATCCCCGAGCACGCGAGCTTCGCGATGG
>CAXSEK010000040.1:0-11132 GCA_964235625.1 uncultured Acetobacteraceae bacterium | reverse complement strand
GCTTATAGATCCGCGTGGCGCTGGTGAGCTGCGGGTTGGCGTCCGGCGGCACCGACACGGTGTAGGCGTAGCGGTAGCTCTGGCCGAAGCGGCGCTCGTCGATGCGGGGGAATTCCTGCGGTGTCTCGCAGATCACGCGGCGGGTCACCCGGCGCGCCACGGGGTCCACCGTCCAGCGCTCGAAGCGGCCGAGGGCGTCGAGCCCCGTCCCGCCCGAGGCGAACATCGTGGCGTAGGCGATCACGTCGAGGGTGACCTGGCCGTCTTCACGATCGTAGGCGTTAGCCACGTGGAACGCGAAGCAGCGATCGACCTCACACCAGATGATGCCCGCAGCGTCGCCGTGCCGCGGCAGAAGGCCCACGCGGGCGGGGTGCGCCGGATTCCAGCGGAACGGGAAGGCGTGGCCACCCAGGACGGCCCGCATCGAGAAGGTGACGGGCAGGTCCAGCACAATGGCGAACCGGGCGGTCAGGCCGCAATCGTGGATGCAGGGGCCGTGCTCGACGGCGATCGGCACGTCGCGCACCACCTTGCCCTCCGCCGAGACGACCACGTGGCGCACGGTGTCCCAAATGCTGCCGTCATAGGCGATGGCATGGTGCTCGCCGGTTGCCGGGTCGCGATGGGGGTGTCCGCTGAACGAGCCGCCGAGCGTACCGTCGAACGGATTGTAGCATTGCTCCTCGAGCGTCGCGGACAGCTCGACGGGAAAGCTGCCCGCCTCCACGACGGCGAAGGCGCGACCGCCGATGTCCACCACGTTGGTGTTGACGGTATCGTTGCGCCCCCGGCGCGGCCCGGCGGCAGCGGGCTGGCCGAGTGCGGCCGCCGCCGTCAGCGAGCGGATCCAGCGGTTGCGGTACCACGGCGCCCGACCGTCCTTGATGGCCAGGCCATGTACCATGCCGTCGCCCAGGAACCAGTGGTGGCCGGCATGGTCGGCCCGCACGGGGTTGGCCCCCATCTTGAGGTAGCGGCCCTTCAGCCCCGCCGGGATCGACCCGGTGATGGGGAGGTCCTGCAGCGTCAGTTCCCGCGGCATCGGCGCGTGGACACCGACCAGGAACGGGCTATCCGTCCGGGGCAGCCTCATCCGGTTGAAGCGCGCCACGAGGTCAACGCCGCGCTCGCCCAATGCGCGCATGGCGGTTTCGACGAGGTTCGGCATGGATCGCGGCCTCCGTCCTTGGTTGCTCAGATCATGCATGTTCACGATCTGCCCAGCCTGAACGCGCTCGCCATCGTGCCGTCGCTAGCCCGCCATGCCGAATGGGGGTTTCAGGCCGGCGGGCAGGGGGCTCACATACGGGGTCCGGGCCAGGCGGGCCTGGTGGTCGGCTTTGGCGGCCTGCAGCAGGGCGGGGTCGGACAGCACGTCGGCGGCGGTGCCGGCCATCACCTTGGCCACGTGGACCATGCCCTTGTGCGCGGCCGGGCTCTTGCCCTGCGCGGTCAGTTGCCAAGAGTGGCCCGGCGTGCCGATCGCGTAGGTGGCGCCACGCGCCTGCACCGTCGGCACCGCCCAGCTGACGTCACCCACGTCGGTCGAGCCCACCATCTTGGCGCCCTTGGCCTCCAGCGGCACGATCTGGTCGCACAGCGGCGCGTCCCTCTCTGGGATGCCGAAGCGGCGGTGGGCAGAGGTTATGTCGTCCGGCCGCACGGTGGCACGGATCTGTTCGGCGAAGCCGCGGTCGGCAGCGTCCCACTCCGGCGGGCCGAGGCGCTGGAAGCTCGTGTGCATCGCACGCTCCAGCGGCGTGTTGCCGAGCAGGTTGCTCATCGCGCTGACGGGGGTGGAGGTGACGGTGGTCTCCGTCATCAGTGCGGCGCCCTCGGCGACCCGGCGCACGCGCTCGGCCAGCACCTGCAGTTCCGGCAGTTCGGCGGCGCGCACCAGATAGCGCACGGTTGTCTTGGCCTGCACCACGTTCGGCGCGATCCCGCCGGCGTCGAGGTAGGCGTAGTGGATGCGCGCGTCGGACGGCATATGCTCGCGCATGTAGTTCACGCCGACATTCATCAGCTCCACCGCGTCCAGCGCCGAGCGGCCGAGCTGCGGCGCGGCGGCGGCGTGGGAGGCACGGCCGGTGAAGCTGAAATCCAGCAGCAGGATGGCGAGCGAATACGCCTCGTTCACGCCGGAGAACGGCGCCGGGTGCCAGGAGATGGCGATGTCCACGTCGGCGAAGGCACCGTCCCGCACCATGAACGTCTTGGCCGCGCCACCCTCCTCGGCCGGGCAGCCGTAATAGCGCACGCGGCCCGGCAACCCGCGCTCGGCCAGCCAGTCCTTCACCGCGGCGGCGGCCAGCATCGCGCCGGCCCCCAGCAGGTTGTGGCCGCAGGCGTGGCCGGAACCATCGCCGGGCAAGGGGCGATGCTCGGCGACTCCGGCCTCGTTACTGAGGCCGGGCAGGGCGTCGTATTCGCCCAGGATGGCGATGACTGGACCACCCTCGCCGGCTTCGCCCATCACGGCGGTGGGGATGCCGCACACGCCCTCGGTGACGCGGAAGCCTTCGCCCCGCAGCATGGCGGTATGCTCGGCGGTGGAGCGGTGCTCCTGGAAGTTCAGCTCCGGCATGTCCCAAATTCGGTCGGCCAGGGCGCAATACCCGTCGGCCTTGGCATCAACGCGCTGCCAGATCGCGTCCGCGTTGCGCGTGGCCGGTGTGGTGGTGTCCATCTGGCGTCCCCTCTGGGTTGCGGGGGCGCATCCTCCGCGGTTTCGCCAGTCCGTCAACTCAGTCCACCCCCAGCGCCCGCGCATCGGCCAGCGCCTGAGCATACATCGGCCGCAGCTCCGCGGCGTTCCCGGCCAGTGCCACACGGTGGCGAGCCTCCGCCACCAGCATCGCCCGCAGCTGCGCCAGCCCGGCGGCCAGGTTCGCCTCGACCTTGGCCCGGCGTTGGGCCAGCATGCCTTCCATGGCCGCCACCTGGGTCGGTTCCACCGCGCGCGCGGCGTCGAAGCGGAAGGCGGCTTCGCAGGCCTGGCGAAACGCCACCATGTTGGCCGCGGTGCGGGGGCCGAAGCCGGGGATGGCCTCGATCCGTGCCGGTTCGATGTCGGCCGCCGTCTCCACGCCGTAGCTCAGCAGCGTCGCGACCTTGGCCTTGCCGATGCCCGGAATCTTGGCGTTAGCGATCTCGAACGATTCCAGGTGCGCGCGGAACTGCTGTTGCTGGCGGTTGGCGGCCAGGCCTCGAAGCTCGGCCTCGCGCTGCCGGGGCATCGCGTCGTGCTCGCGCTTGAACGCGACCAGCGCCTGCCGTGTGGCCTCGAACTGGGCTGCCGGGCCGGGGGCCCAGTTGCGCACCAGCTCAGCCCACAGCGCGCGTGTGTCCGCCAGGCGGTCCCGCGCCTCGGCGATCTCGGCCGGGCGCCCCAGCCACCACAACCCGGCGGCCAGCGCCGCGGTGGCGGCCAGCAGCGGCAGCACGATCCCGGGCGGCACGGCGGTCACCGCCAGCACGATGCCGAGCACCAGCGTGCCAAGCGCGGCCGCCTTGCGCAGCCGCATGCTCGCCGCCGCGGCCCGGATACGCGGCGAGCGCTGGACGGCGGCCGGGTCCGGCAGCAGCAGCTCCGGCAGCGGGCCGGGTTCCGCCAGCGCCTCGATCTCCTGCCAAAGCGCCGCGATGCCGCTGCCGCCACGCCCCGGCACGAACACCGCAGGGAACAGCACGACGCCGCTGCGTGCCTCCACCTCGCACCACGGGCAGGAGCCGGCCTCCGGCGCGTACCAATGCGCCGCATTGACCCCGCATTTGCGCAAGCTGCGGCCGAGCGCGCCCAGTTCGCCGGCCCACCGCTCCGCATTCGGCCGCCCGCCCTGCACTGCGCCGGGGGCGAAGGCGGCATCGAACAGCGCGCGTATGCCGCCGGGCAGGGCGGACATCGGCAGGCTGCCCGGCGGCGGCGACATCTGACTATGGCGCGTGTCCGCACTGTAGGCATAACGGTGTTCGGTAATCGCACGCTCGATGTCGGGCGGCTCCCCGGTGCCGGCGTAGCGTCCGGAGAACGGGTGGCGGCCCATGCACAGCAGCTGGAAGATCAGCACGGCCAGCCCGAACGCGTCGTGGTTCGGCGTGCGCACCACGCCGCGGTAGCTGGCCAGCCCCTGCATCTCTGGCGGCTGGTGCGTGCTGACGCCCACTTCGCACGGCCACCGCCGGGCACCTTGCGCCACCTGCATGCTGTCGGCGTCGATGAAGCGGACGGTGGCATCCTCGGCGACGAACAGGTTGCCGTGGTTCACGTCCCCAATCACCAGCCCGGCGGCGTGCATGGCGGCGAAGGCGCGCGCGACGTTGCCAGCGGTGTGCACGAGGAAGCGCCAATCCGCCTTGGGGAACTGCCGAAGCCGCAGCTTCGGCCCGTACACTTGGAACACGGGGCGGTGCCCGCCGAGTTTGGGCATCAGGAACCCGGCTAAGGCGCCGCCGGGCTGGTGCAGCGTTCCCGTCGGCCAGGCGGCCAGCGTGGTCAGTCGCTCGGTCGCCATGCCAACCATGGCGGCGATCTTTTCCGCCTGCGTCCGGTCCGGCGGCTTGAGGTAGAGCTTGGCGACCAGGCCCGGCTTGCCCGCGACATCGTACACGGCACCCTCGCCGCCGCGGGCCAACTCGGCGCCGAGTGCTACGGCACGGCCCTGCGCATCGACCACCCTCATGGTACAGCGCGGGTGGCCATCACCAGCGTCTTGTCGTCATCGGTGCGGCGGTTGACGTTGGCGGAGTCGAGGTAGGCGCGCAGCACGTCCGAGGGGGCACCGTCACGGCAGGGCTCGGTGGCGGCGAGCCAGCCCAGGATCGGGCGCAGGCTGGGCGAGTGGACGATGCGGGCGCGCATGTCCAGGATCAGGCGCTCCATCCCGTCCGAGAACAGTGCCAGTTCGCACAGCGTGCCCGGTCGCTTCTCGAAGCGCAGGTGATGGGCCGCGTCCAACATGGTCACGAAGAAGGTGGAGTTGGCGAACTCGCCGTGCTGCGGCCAGAAGATCCAGGCATGGCCATGGAACCCGTCATCGCTATCGCCCACGACGATGGCGCCATCGCCGATCTGCATGAAGGCGGCGCAGGTGGCACCGACCACGGCGCCCAGGAAGGTGCAGGCGTACTCCGCCGGGTCGCCGCCTTCCGACTCGGCAAGGCGGGCAATTGCGGCCTGCATCGTCACCAGCCAGTCCCGGGCGTGCGCCTCGGTGAGCACGCCCAGGTCCGGCGCGCCCTGGGCCGCTTCGCCGAACGCGCGCTGGAACGCATCCACCATCAACCGCGCGCCATGCTCCGACCGGGCCGCCGACCCGGCGCCGTCCGCGACACTGGCCACCAGCACCTCGGTGCCGTCCGCGGCGAGCAGCACGTCGCAGCGCCCGGCATCCTGGCACGGCGTGCCGGTCCGCGCATGGGAGGTGCCCGGCGCTGAGCTATACGCGGTGCGCCACGCCCGCAGGCTCACCCGACCGACAGCCAGCCCGATGGCGGCGGCAGGGCGACCAGCTGGCCCGGCTGGCTCTTGGCAACGCCGCCGAGCGAGCTGGACAGCCAGGTGAACAGCTCGCGGAAGTTCAGGCCCTGGAGCTTGAGCGGCGGGCGCTCCACCGCACAGATCTGCGTGAGCGTCGCCAGATCAGCGCCCTCCACGCCGACGGCGAAGAAGCTGAAGGACTTGCGGGCGGCGTTGTCACCTTCCCGCACCCGCGTGGCGGCCTGGCGCCAGGTGTCGGTCGGAGCGCCGTCGGTGACCAGGAACACCCAGGGCCGGTAATAGGCGATACCTGCCTCCTTGTAGGCCCTCTTGCGCGCGTCCAGCAGGTCGAGGCCCTGGTCGATCGCCGCCCCCAACGGGGTATCGCCATTGGCTTGCAGCGTGGGGGCGGCAAAGGCGTCGGCGGTCTGGAATGGCGTGTGCACGCGCACCGGGCCGAAGGTGACGATGCCCACCTCCACGCGCTGGGTGGCCATCTCGTCGGCCATCAGCTGGGATTTGAAGGTCTGCAGCCCCTCATTCAACTCCGCAATCGGGCGTCCGCGCATTGAGGTGGACGTGTCCAGCAGCAGCAGGCAGGGGCAGCGCGGCTCGGCGTTCTCCACGAACTCCGGGTCGGCGAAGGGAAGCTGGTCGATGATCATGGCGGGCCTGCTCCGTGCGGTGCCGGCAGTCTAGGGGCGTTCGGGCGGGCCGTGTAGTATGGCCGGGTCAGGTGGAACAGGCAGGCGTGCGGATGAGCGGCATCGACCAAACGGCGGCGGGCGCACCGTCGAACCCCGATGACGTGCCGTCCACGTGCCGGTTCTACGTCTGGCGGTTTCCCGTCACCGCCGGTTGCTGTGGGATCGCGGCCGCCATCACCCTCGCGTCGGCGCTGGGCGTGAACATCGAGCCGCTGGAGGCCACGGCGCAGATCGGCCATGGCCAGGTGTGGCGGCTGGTGACGAGCGCGTTCGTGCACGTCGCGTTCTTCCACCTGCTGTTCAACGTGGTCTGGATGCTGGATTTCGGTGCCCTGGTGGAAAGCCGGCTCGGCTCGCTGCGCACGGCCGGCATCGTCCTGGTGCTGGCATTCGCCTCCAGCGCGGCCGAGTATGCGATGTTGCGGGGCGGGATCGGGCTGTCCGGGGTGGTCTACGGGCTGTTCGGGCTGTTATGGATGCTGTCCCGCAACGACGCCCGGTTCGCCGGCGTGATGACGCGGTCCACGGTGCGGACGTTGATCATCTGGTTCTTCATTTGCATCGCGCTCACCGTGGCGGGCGTGTTCCGGGTGGCCAACCTGGCGCATGGTGCGGGGTTCGTCACGGGGGCGCTGATCGGCCTGGCCATGTCCGCCCCGCGCTTGCGGCCGGTGTTCGCGGCAGGTGTCGTGGCGATGGTGCTTGCTGGATTGTGGGGCTCCACGCTGGGCCGGCCGAGCGTGAACCTGTCCGGCACGCTCGGCGAGGACGAGGCACGGCTGGGCTACGAGGCCCTGGCGGCGCACCGCGACCGCGATGGGCTCACCTGGCTGCAGGAGGCGACGCAGCTGCGGCCGGATGACGGGCCGGCGTGGAACAACCTGGCCGTGGCGTATGGAAGGCTCGGGAGGAACGCCGAGGCGGAAGCAGCGGCGGCGCGGGCGCGCCACGCGAAAGGGGAGAACTAAGACGGAAGTAGAGACACCGTCATGCCAGGGCTTGACCCTGGTATCCACGGCGTCGGATCAGCGCAAGCCTGCACAATGTCGCCACTTTCGGGCGCACAAACGCCTGACGTGTTTTGGTCAATCCGTGGATACCAAGGTCAAGCCCTGGCATGACGACGACCCGATTTGACAGCGACTCTGATCGATTTGTCACACCACCACATCCCGCTCCGGCAATGCCTCTCCCCGCGCCACGCGGCCGATGTTGTCGAACATGTGCCGGATCGTACTCTCGAACGTGTCGGCGTTGCTGGCGGCGAGGTGGGGGGTGACGGTCAGGCCGTCCACCCCGATCAGCGGGCTGTCGGGCGGCAGCGGCTCGGTCTCGAACACGTCCATCGCGGCGGCGTGGATCACCCGTTCGCGCAACGCCCAGAGCAAGTCCGGTTCCACCACCACGCCGCCGCGGGCCACGTTCACCAGCACGGCGGTGCGCTTCATCATCGCCAAAGCCGCGCGGTCGATCAGCCCCGTGGTTGCCCGGGTCAGCGGGCAGTGCACCCAGGGCGCGCGCGGCGTCCAGGTCGAAGTTGTCGGTGCCGACGCCCCATTTGTGCAGCAGTTTCAGCCGGGTCGCAGCGCGCAGCAGCGTGCCGGGCACGGCGATCTGGCCCGAGATGGCATACTCCGCGTCCGCTATGATGGCCTGCAGATGCGCTTCGTCCCGCGCGGTGCCGTGGGTGAGTGCCAGGCCCTCCGGCAGCAGCGCCCGCATGCGCTCGGCGGTCTGCGGGGCGATCGGGTCCAGCACGACGATGGTCTCGGTCACGATCGGCACTCCTCGGCAGCAACGGACACGGTGGACGGCATAGCATCCGGACCCTGCGATCACCGCGCCGCGATGGTGACGGCGGTGCCGGCCATGATCACGGCGCTGCCCCGGTTGACCATGCGCACGGTATCCGGCCGGGTGAACAGCCGCCGGGCGCGGGATGCGGCCTGCGCGTAGACGGTGAGCACGCTGCCGGCGACCCCGGCGATGATGCACGCCAGCTCGCCGAAGCCGAGCGGCGTCAGCTGGCCGAGATCGACCACGGTCGGGAGCAAGGCGAGGAAGAAGACGATCACCTTCGGGTTGCCGAGGTTGATCGCCGCCCCGGTGAGGAACAACCGCCACGCTTTGTCGGGCGTGGTGAAGGCACCGTCCATGGCGCGCGCCGGGCCGGTCCACAGCTTGCAGGCGAGATAGAGCAGGTAGGTCGCGCCGGCGTAGCGGACCACGATGAACACGGTGGCGAACGTCGACGCGATCACCGCCAGCCCGGTCGCCGCGATGGTGAACCAGCACAGTGACCCCGTGATGAACCCGGCGATGAAGGCCGGCGTGCCCTGGGTGCCACGGGCCAGCACGCGCGCGACCAAGGCTGTGACGCCGGGCCCTGGCAGGATGAGGACGGCGAGGTAGGCCGCAACGAAGACGAGCAGGCGGGCATGGTCCATGGCTTCGTATGTCCCGTCAGAAAATCAGAACCATCGAGACATATCTTAGCTCTGTCTAGTTGATCAGTACGGGCGGAACATCAGGAACGGCCAGGGCGAGACCTCGCTGCTCGGCGGGACCACGACCTCGATCAGCTGCGGCCCGCCCTCGGCCATCGCCCGTTCCAGCGCCGGGCCCAGCTCGGCCGGGCTGTGAACTCGGCGCGATGCCACGCCGAACGCGTCGGCCAGGCGCAGGAAGTCGGGATTCTGCAAATCCACGCCGACCGTGCGGCCGCCATAGAGCGTCTGCTGGTCGCGTCGCACGTTGCCGAAGCCGGAGTTGTTGAATAGCACCGTAATCACGCCGATCGCGTATTGCGCCGCCGTTGCCAACTCCTGCAAGCCGAACATGAAGCCGCCATCGCCGGTGATCGACACCACGACGCGGTCCGGCATAGCGACCTTGGCTCCCAGCGCCGTCATGAACCCATAGCCGAGGGTGCCCTGGTAGCCGCTGGTGATCAGCGTGCGGGGGGCGTAGGTGGGCCAGGCGAACCAGGTCGCGAACCCCGTTTGGGTCAGCTCGTCCACCAGCAAGGCGTCCCGCGGCAGCACGGCGCGCATCGCCGTCAGGTAGCCGACCTGCGGCTGCACGCTCTGCACCGCCTGCTGGATAACGGCGCGGGCCTGCCGCACCTCGTCCCGCCGGCCGGTCGCGACCCCGGGGCCGAGTGCGTCCACCAGCGCTTGGGTGCCGAGGGCTGCGTCCGCCAGCACGGCGATCGCGGGACGGGTACGGCGCATCTCGGCCGGGTCGATCTCGATGCGGATCTGGCGGACGTTGCGGGCTGGCCAGTGCCAGTCGGGCAGTTCGGCGCGGGTGCCGATCGCGATGACCAGGTCGGTGGCCGCCCAGAGCCGCTCGCCCGAGGCGACGTTGGTGGCCAGCTCGTGCTCGTCTGACACGATGCCGCGGCCGCTGCGAAACGCAGTCACGGGGGCGCCGAGCCGTTCGGCCAGGGCCAGGACCGCGACGCCGGCGTGGGTGGCGCCGCCGCCGACCAGGATCATCGGCGCGACGGCCGCCCGGATCGCACGGGCGGCTTGCTCGATCACGTCCGGGTCCGGCGGGGGCGGGGCGTCCGGTGCCAGGGGGGCGGTGGCTGCGGCCGTGGTAGTGCCGCCGAACTGGTCCCACGGCATCTCCACCGCCACGGGGCCGGGCCGGCCGGAGTGCAGGGTCTGGAAAGCGGTGGCCATCACGCGGGAGGCAGCGGCCGGGTGGTCGATCCGCAGCGCGTCCTTGGTGAAGCCGCGCACGGTGGCCAGTTGGGCCGGCATCTCATGCAAGTGGCCGCGGCCCTGGCCCAGATAGGCGGACGGCACCTCCCCGGTCAGTGCCAGCACGGGCGCGTTGCAGCCGAAGGCGGTCAGCAACCCGGCGCTGGCGTTGAGGATGCCGGGCCCCGGCACCACCGCCAGCACACCGGGCCGTCCAGAGGCGCGGGCGTAGCCGAGGGCCATGTAGGCGCAGGCCTGCTCGTGCCGCGGCGTGATCACGCGCAGGCCCGGGGTGCGGTGGAACGCGTCGAACAGGCCGTACACCTGCACGCCGGGCAGGCCGAACACGGTATCGACCGCGTGGACCCGCAGCGACCGCGCGATCGCGTCGCCGCCGGTGTGGCGGCCGGGTGGGGTGGAGCCGTTCGCGTCCGTCATTGCGCACCCCCGCGGTATAGGCCGTCAGCATAGCGCGATGATCTATGGCAGGTCCGCGCAAAACCCGTGCATAGGGTAGGTTCGAGGCCCGGCCCGGTGCAAGGCGGGCCTTAGCCGGCAAAATGGGGCCGCACGTCGTTGCGTTAAGGGATTGTTAGCCGTCATAGGGGCAGGATGGCGCCTGGAAGCACTAAGGCGCCTCGACGGGCAAGGGTCTAGGGACGCGGGGGTTTGCCGATGCAGCGACACGGTGACGAGTGGGTGGGCCGCACGGACGGGACGCAGGCCGTTCCGTATTCCGCCGCCCCCTCGTTCGACTACGTGCCGTCCTTGGACGGGCTACGCGCCGTCTCGATCGCGACGGTGGTGCTCAGCCATTACGGGTTCAGGCGTGTCTTCCCGGGCGGCTTCGGCGTCACTGTGTTCTTCTTCGTCAGCGGGTTCCTGATCGCGCGGCAGGTGCTCGCCGAACAGGCGGTCCGTGGCCAGCTGTCGCTCGGCCTGTTCTACATGCGCCGCCTGCTGCGGCTGTATCCGGCGCTGCTGGTGGCGCTGGCGCTCGGCGGCGCGTTATTCGTGGCGCTGGGCGGGTATTTCCCGCCGGGCCAGGTGCTCGCGGGCGTGTTATACTATACCAACTATTACGCACGGTTCAGCTCGTACGTCGGCGTGCCGGACGGGATGTTCAACCCGTTCGTGATCCTTTGGTCGCTGGCGGTGGAGGAACACTATTACCTGGTCTTCCCCGCCCTCGTGCTGCTGCTCGGCCGCACCCGGCTGCGGTTCGCATTGGTG
>CAXSEK010000039.1:0-11226 GCA_964235625.1 uncultured Acetobacteraceae bacterium | reverse complement strand
GCGGGAGAGTAGGGCGGATAAGCCCCTTGGCGCCGTCCGCCAACATGTGATCCAGGCGGATGGCACATGGGCTTCTCCGCCCTACGCAGCTGGTTCCCGCACGAACAGCATGCACACAGCGCCGAACAATGGCCCGGCGGAGAGTGTCAGGCACGCCAGTACGAACGAGCCGGTCTGGGCGAACACCACGCCGAGCAGGCCCGGCACGATGACGTTGCCCAGCCCCCAAATGGCGTTCGTGACCCCGGCCCCGCTCGCGGCCAGTGCGCTGCCGGAAGCTTCGGCGACCATGGTGTTCATCAGCGGGCTGTAGCCGAAGGCGCCGACCCCCAGCAGCGGCCCGGCGATCAGGAACGCCCCCAGCGTGCTCAGCTGCGAGAACACCAGCATCATCACCACGAAGAACAGCAGGCAGCTGATGATCAGCGCCTTGCGCCGCCCGCCTAGCAGGTCCGACAGCAGACCAATCAGCGGCTTGGCCACGATCGCACCCACGCCGAACAGGGCTACCACGTAGCCGGCCTCGGTCCGGCCGATGCCATGGCCGCGGATCATCAGCGACCCCGCCCAGAAGGCGAACCCCCACGTGCCCCACAGCGCGCCAAATCCTGCGGCCGAGAGCCATCGCAGGTCCTGGTTGCGCAGGAGGGCGCCGAACGCCGGTATGCCGTGCCGGGCAGCCTGGCCCGGCGCATCGCGCACCACCAGCAGCGCCGCCACCCCGACCAGCGCCGTGACGGCGCCGAGCGCGCGGTATGTGTCGGGCCAGCCCACCCGGTCCAGCAGCACGGGGACGATCAGGTTGGTGAGCACCACCGCCAGCGAGGTGGCCGTCATGAACAGCCCCATCGCGCGGCCGCGTTGCAGCCGGGGGAACCAGGTGGCGATCAGCTTCACCCCCGCAACGTAATCCGCGCCTGCGAGCAGCCCCATCAGCCCCTGCAGCAGCAATCCCACCCCCAAGACAGTGCTTGAGCCGAACAGCGCGGTCGCAGCACCTAGCCCGAGCAGCGACCCCCCCAACGTCAGCCGCGGCCCGAGCCAATCCCCCAGCAGCCCAGCGCACACGTTGGAGATGACGTAACCGACGTAGAACGCCGTCACGAAAATCCCGAGCGAGGCGAGTGGCAGCGCCAGCGACGCCGCGACCGTGATGGAGGCGTTGCCCCAAGCCAGCCGGTCCCCAAAGCTCATCAGGAAACCGGCCCAAGCCACCGCCAGGATCGCCCACCGTAACGGCCCGGTGCCTGCCGGCTCCCCCACCACCATCCCTACCCACCCCCGGACGTGTTGGACATGCGCCAACCACCGCCGGGCAACACCGTCCCATCGAGCCCATGCAATGCATCCAGCATTCCCGATTGCATCGAACCCGGCCCACCCGCCCGCTCCGCGGCCCTCTCCGCCGCCCAACCGATCAGCGCGAGCGCGTGCGCGGTGGCCAGCACCGCGTCCGGCTGCACGGCCAGGCACGCGGCAGCCAGCGCGCCTGCCACGCAGCCCAGCCCACTGATCGCCGCCATCATCGGATGGCCGTGCCGCACGAGCACCACCCGCGCGCCGTCCGTCACGAAATCCTCCGCCCCCGTGATCGCCACCACGGCCCCGGTGCGCCCGGCAAGCGCACGCGCCGGGCCGTGCGCCTCCGTCATCGCTGCCGTGGCATCCGTGCCGCGGCCGCCACCCCCGCCGCCGGCCAGCGCCATGATCTCGGACGCATTGCCCTTGATCACCGCCGGCCCGGCCTCAATCAGGCCTTCCGCGAGGGCGGTGCGCTCGGCCACCGCCCCGGCCGCCACCGGGTCCAGCACCCAGGGAATACCGGTTCGCTGGGCCGCTGCGGCTGCGATCCGGGCCGCCCGCATCCGCGCCGGAGTCTGCATCCCGAGATTGACCAGTAGGGCCTCCGGCCACAGCGCCGCCACCTCGTCCTCCGCCTCCGCCATCAGCGGCGACGCACCGATGCACAGCAGCGCGTTCGCGGTTAGGTTAGCGGCGACGGGATTGGTCAGGCAGTGGACCAGCGGGCGGCGGGCACGCAGCGCGGCCAGGGTGGCGCCGGGCAAGGGAAGAGGGGCCATGCCCGCCTGTCTACCCCGCCCGGCCAATCGCCGCGAGTTGTCCGTGCGGGACTTGCCCGCCACTAGCTGGGCGCGCAAGTCTGCCGCCCTCCCCGGAAGGACGTCGTCGTTGCGCCCCCTTGTCCTCGCCTTGCTGCTCCTGGCCACCGCCCTGCCGGCCCATGCGGGCACGCTCGTGCGCATCGGCTGGCTGCGCGGCACCAACGACATCACCCTGGGCAAGGCCCGCGGCACGCTCGAGCGCGCGCTGGCGGCGCAGGGCGCCAGCGTGGAGTGGGACGGGCCGTTCCTCGCCTCCGCCCCCGCCGTCGAGGCGCTGAACGCGGACGCGATCGACATCACGATCGGCAGCTCGACCTCCGCCGTCGCTTCCCTGGCGGCGGGGGCGCCGTTGGTGCTGTTCGCTTACCAGAAGCTGGCGCCGGCGGCCGAGGCACTGGTGGTGAAGGATGGCAGCACGATCCGCACGATCGCCGACCTGGCTGGGCGCAGCGTGGCGGTGAACCGCGGCGGCACGGGGGAATACCTTCTGCTGCGTGCGCTGGAGACCCATGGCGTGGACCCGGCAAGCGTCCGTCGGGTCTATCTCGGCCCCGCCGATGCCGGGCCCGCGTTCAGCAGCGGCGCGGTGGACGCACTGGCCGCGTGGGACCCGTTCCTGACCATCGCGTTGTCGCAGTACGGCGCCCACCTGCTGGCCGATGGCGGCGCGATCGGGTCGGACAACGCCGTGGTGATGATCGCCAGCCGCCGCTTCGTGGCCGGCCAGCCGGCGCTGCTGCGGGCGGTGTTCGCCGCGATCCAGGCCGACAATGCCTGGGCGGTGGCCAATCCGGACGCGGCGGGGCTAGTGTGGGCGCACGAGCTGCGCGTGCCGGACGCGCTGGCTGCGGCCCTCGGGGCGGACAACGCCGTGCCCATCATCGCGGTCGGGCCGGCCCAGGCGCAGCAATTCGACCGCATCGCCGCGTGGTACGCCGCCGAGCACATCATTCCGGCCAAGCCGGACATGGCCGGGGCGACGGTGGACCTGGCGCCGTGATCCTGGACGAACGCACCTACCTGCTCCTGCCCGCCCATGTCCGCGACTACCTGCATCTGTATGAGACGGAGGGCATGGCGATCCAGGTCGGCCATCTCGGCCACCTGCTCGGCTGGTTCACCACGGATAGCGGCGGGCGGGTGAACGAGGTCGTGCATATGTGGCGCTACGAGGACGCCGGCGACCGCGAGCGGCGCCGGGCCGCGATGGAAGCGGACCCGGCGTGGCAGGCGTTCCGCGCCAAGACGTCCGGCTTCGTGCTGGAGATGCGCAGCCGCATCCTCCGCCCCACCAGCTTCTCCCCGCTGCGATGACCTTCGCCGCGTTACATTCGGTGCTGCTCGGCCCGCTGTTCACCACGGCGTCGCTGGAGGGCCCGGTCGGCACGCTGGGGCGGGGCTGGGTGCGGCAGGCCCGGCGGTGGCGGACCGATTCGCCACGGAGCTCGGCCTCGCTGCGGACCCGATCGCCTGGCACACGCGCCGCACCGGCAGGGATGGTGCGATCAAGCACGTCATGTCCGGCGTCAATCCGCAAGGCTGCCAGGGATTCAGCTTCAAGCACCCCACCGCCACCGAACGGCCTCTTGAACTCACGATAAGGCAGGTCGAACACCTGAGTGTGGCTTGAGCGGAAGGGCAAGGCCCGCACGGCGGATCTGCCGGATCCGCAGGAAGAAGCCGAGCTCGGGGAACAGTCCGTTTTCCCAGTCCGCCAGGAACCGCAGTTCGTCTGCCACGCCGTGGCCGTGCTGGTGCCACGTGTCCGGACCAACTGGGCTTATGCTGGAATGGGACATCCGCGTCACGGCGCCGCTTCGGCGGACGCGGACGCGGCTGACGCCTTCCAGGCGTCCCGGAACTCCTGCTGGACACGCACCAGGGCGGCGACCCGGAGGTCGAGCCAATCCCCGAGCAGCGCCTCCGCGGCGGCCGCGTCGGCACAGGCGGCAAGCTTGACTGGGAAATCGGTTTCGTAACGCCCGACCGCCATGAACGCGTCCTCGCCATTCTTCTCCCGGGCGCGTAGACCGTTGATCAGGTCATAATCCGGCTTGCCCATCCGCTTGCCAGTTGCCGGAGCGCTGCTCCAGGCCATCAATTGCGCCATCTCTACAATCCCAAAATATCGGTGTCGCGCGTGCCGGGCCGGCCAGTGCCCAGCCAGTCCGGATCACCGGCCGCAGCCCGGCCAGCCGTGGTAGCCGTGCAGGTGTTGCTCGAAGTCCTTTTCCGGTTCGCCTTATCGTGGAATATGCTCACGCGGCCCGGGCTGGGGCAGGCTCGGAATCTACCCACGGCACAATCCGGTGGCGCGTGCGAGCGGAGAAGCCCGGCGGGTTGGCAAGACCGTGCTGGACTCACGGTAGACGTGGGCCCCCCCGCCTCGCCGGGTCGGAAACTACCTGGAGCCGTCCGGACCGAGATCCGGCCTGCGAGCGCTCCGCACCGCCATGGCAGTCCCGGAACTACTCACGCCGCGTCGGGGGCACACCCGCCCTGTCTGGCGTGTCGGCCTTGGCATCCCACGTCGCGGCGAGCGCCAGCCGTGCCAGCGCGGGAAGCGAGGTCGCGCCGGTCTTGCGCATGATGGAGGCCCGGTGGTTCTCCACCGTGCGCTGGCTGATGGCGAGGTCGGCCGCGATGTTCTTGCTCGGCTGGCCGGCGACCACCCGCGTCATGATCTGCAGCTGCCTCGGCGTGAGGGACGCGACGTTGCGGGCGGCGTCCTCCCGCCACACCGCCTGCTTTCCCTTGTCCCGGGCCTGGTCCAGCGCGCGGTCGATGCTGGCGAGCAGGTCGTCACGGCCGACCGGCTTCTCGATGAAGTCCGAGGCGCCGGCCTTCATCGCCTGCACCGCCATGGCGACATCACTCCGGCCGGTGATCATGATCGCCGACAGCCGGCTGCCGGCATCCTGCAGGTGGCGGAGCAGGTCCAGCCCTTTCATGCCGGGGAGGTAGGCGTCGATCAGCAGGCATCCCGTCCCGTCCTGGCGGTGCGACGCCACGAACGCCTCGCCATCGGCGAAATCCTCGACGGTCCGCCCGTCATCCTCCAGCACCGCGCGCATCGCGGCCCGGACGCCGGCATCGTCGTCAACCACGAACACCGTGGAGGCCTCGTCCGCGGCGGCGGACCCCTTCGGCCGGGCTACTGGAGCGGGGCGTTCCGGGTTGGGGCCGAGCAGGGCGGCTATGGTGCGTATCAAATCGTCGCGCTTCGCCGGCTTTTCGAGCTGCGTGCAGTCGGCGGCCGCGACCTCGCGCATCGTCTCCGCCGAGATGTCGCCCGTGAGGATGATGGCCGGCAGGCCCTGCCCGCTGTCCTGCCGTATGTGCCGCACGGTCTGCAGGCCGGTCATGCCGCCCGGGAGGTTGAAATCGGCCAGTAGCAGATGGGGTGCAGACGGCCCGTCCTGCAGCAGTCGGAGCGCCGCCGGGCCATCGCGCGCGGCCAGGACGTGGTAGCCCTCGCTCTCCAGCAGCATGCCGAGCAGGTCGCGCAGGTCGGGGTCGTCCTCGACCACCAGGACCGTCTTGGGAGTGTGAAGTGTGCCGGTCACGGCGGCGCCGCGGGTCGCGGGCGACGCCGGCACGGCTGGTAGGTGTGCGGTCGCGACCTGCACCTCAATGGCGAACATGGATCCCTTGCCGGCGCGGGAGCGGACGCGGACCGGGTGGTCCAGCAGGAGGCCGAGCCGCTGCACGATGGACAGGCCGAGGCCGAGGCCGCGGCTGTGTTCGCGGGCGTCGTTGCCGACCTGGTGATACTCCTCGAAGATCGCCTGCAGCTCGCCGTCGGGGATGCCGATCCCGGTGTCCCATACCTCGAGGCTCAGGACGGGGCCGCGCCGGCGGCAGCCGAGCAGGATCCGGCCCGAATCGGTGTATTTCAGCGCGTTGGACAAGAGGTTGCGGATAACCTGCTCGAGCAGCCGCGGGTCGCTGCAGATATCGCGCGAGCAGGCGACGACCCGCAGCTGCAGGCCTTTCGTCACCGCCTGGTAGGCGAACTCGTCCCGCATGCGCGTGAGCAGCCCGCCGATCGGGAACGCCTTGATGTCCGCCCGGATGACTCCTGCCTCGATCTGGTTGATGTCGAGCAGCGTGTCGAGCATCGCCGCCATGGCGCCGAGCGTGTCGTCTTGCCGGGCGATCAGGCTTTGCGCCTTGTCGCCCTGCGCCGTCTTGGCGAGCAGCCCCTGCAGCAGCGACAACGTCTGCAACGGCTGGCGCAGGTCGTGGCTCGCGGCGGCGAGGAAGCGGGACTTGGCGGTATTGGCGATGTCGGCCTCGCGCTTGGCCTCCTCGAGCGCCTTGGCAACGCGCTTGCGGCTGGTAATGTCGTTGAAGGTGATGACCACGCCCTCCACGCGGCCGCCATGGGCGAGGTACGGCAGGATGCGGCGGCGGAACCACTGGCCATGGGCGGCCGCGATCTCCCGTTCCTTCGGGTCCAGGTCGGCCAGCACGGCCCTGGCATCGCCTGCGAGGGCGCTGTCCGCCGCCAGGGAATGCAGGTCCGCGAGCGGCCGGCCGATGTCGCCCGGCAGGATGGCGAACAGTGCCCGCGTGGCCGGCGTGAAGAACCGGATGCGCAGGTCGCGGTCCAGGAACAGGGTCGCGACGTTGGTGCTGTACAGCACGTTCTGCAGGTCGTCGGCCGTGGTCCGCTGCCGCTCCAGCGTCTCCTGCAGCTGGCTGTTCAGTGCGGTCAGCTCCTCGTTCAGTGATTGCAGCTCCTCCTTGGAGGCCAGCAGCTCCTCGTTGGTGGACTGGAACTCCTCGTTGACCGACAGCGCCTCCTCGTTGACCGCCTTCTGCTCCTCGCTCGACAACTCCAGGTCGCGGATGGCGACCTGGAGATCGGTCCGCGTCGTCTCGAGTTCCCGCTCGAGTTCGGCTAACCGTGGCGCGGTGCGCGCCGCCGGGTGGCCGGGGGCAGCTTCGGCGATCGGCATCGGGATGAAGCAGACGAGCAGCAGCTTCTCGCTCTGGTCCTGCACCGGCTGCGCCTCGATGGTGACCCGCTCGGCACGGCACTCGACGGCGATGCGGGTCATGTCCCGCCGGGCCTGGTCAAGCGCCGTGCGGAGCTTGGCGCGCAGGCCGGGCCGGACCATCGCGAGCACGTCGTGCGTGGGCTGCCCGGGGGCGAGGCGGAAGTAGCGGTCGGTGGGGCCGAGCGAGAACACGGTCTCGTTGGCGTGGTTCACCAGTACTGCGGCCGGCGCGTAGCCCTCCAGCACCAACCGGCGCCCGAGCTCGGCGAGCGCCAGTTGGCGGGACGGTGGCCGCACGCCCGCGGAGGCGCGCAGGGGCAGGCCGTCCCGGGTCGGTATGGCCAGGCTGAGCCCGTCCGCCCGGCTCCGGCCCACCCGGCGGTAGATGCGCTGCGCCTTGGCCACGGGCTCGAAGCGGCCTGCCACGCTGCCGGGCGTCTCGACCAGGCCGAGCAGCAGCAGCCCGCCCTCGCACAGCGCGAAATGGAACAGGGAGATCGCCTTGTCCTGCGCATCCGCCTGAAAGTAGATCAGCAGGTTGCGGCAGGAGATCAGGTCCATCCGGGAGAATGGCGGGTCGGCCAGCACGTCCTGGACCGTGAACACGACGAGCGCGCGCAGCTCGGCCGAGACGCGCCAGGCCTCGTCCTCCTGGGAGAAGAACCGGCTGAGGCGCTCCTGCGAGACGCCTCTCACCACCGCTGCGGGATAGACGGCCTCACGCGCGGTCGTGACCGCTTCCGCATCGATGTCCGAGGCGAACAGCTGCAGCCGTACCGGGCGCTTGGCCCGGCTGATCTCCTCTTGGAACAAGATGGCCAGCGAGTAGATCTCCTCGCCGGTGCTGCAACCTGGCACCCAGATGCGCAGGGGCCTGCCGTGCGGCAGCTGCCGCACCATGTCGGGGATGATATGCTCCGCCAGGTAGGTGAACACGCCCGGGTCCCGGAAGAAGCCTGTGACGTGGATCAGCAGGTCCTTCGCCAGCAGCTCCAGCTCGCCATCCTGCTCGCGCAGCAGCTCGACGTAGCGAGGCATCTCGTTCGGCGCCATGCCGGCCATCGCCATCCGGCGCTCGGCCCGGCGCTGCAGCGTGCCGTGCTTGTAGTCGCCGAAGTCGCGCTTGGTGCCGGACCGCAGCAGGTCGATGATGGCGGCCAGCTCGGGCCGCTCTGCCTCCTCCAGCTTCGCGGGCGCGTCACTCCGGGGCCGAGGCAGGTCGCTGCGCCGCCACTCCGTCAGTGCGGCCGGGATGGCAGCGACCGGCAGCACGTGGTCGGTCCGCTCCGTGGCGATGGCGCTACGCGGCATCCCGTCATAGGCGGCCTCCGCCGGGTCCTGCACGACGACCAACCCGCCTGCCTCCTTGATGGCGACCAGCCCGGCGCTGCCGTCCGCGCCCGTTCCGGACAGGACGATGCAGGCGGCGCGCGGGCCGTAGGCGGTAGCGAGGGATTGCAGCAGCACATCGAACGGCAGCTGCGCGCCCAGCTTGGCCCGCCGCGGGGAAAGGCGCAGCGTATCGCCGGCCACCGACAGGTAGGTTCCCGGTGGGATGACGTACACGTGGTCCGCCGCCAGTGACACGCCATTTTCCGCCTCGCGCACACTCAGCGCGGTCCGGCCGGCCAGCAGCTCCGTCATCATGCTCGCATGCGTGGGATCGAGGTGCTGCACGAGCACGAACGCCATTCCGCCGCCGGGCTGGAGTGCCGCAACCAGCTTTGTGCAGGCCTCGAGACCACCTGCCGAGGCGCCGATGCCGATGACGGCCAGGCCCGCCGCTCCCGGAGCCTGCGCGGGGGCGGGCTCCGGCTTGGTCTCGGCCACTGAAATGGTCGGAGACGATTGGCGTCGCGCCATGCCCGGTTCCCCATAGGCCGCGCGCAACGCGGCCGGCCCGTAGCATTGTATAGCCTGGCCACGCGTTCAACGGGCGGCGTTTGAGTGAGTGTTTTCCGATCCTGCCGCCGTTGCCGCACCCGTCGTAGATGCATCGTATGGAGGACCGACCGGACCACCCCATTGCACCGCCATCCAGGAACTCCCCTGCCGGCCACGGCGCGCCTGGCCCGGCCACCATGCCGCCGCAGCCGGGCGACGGCGCTTTCCTCCGCGAGGAAGTCGAAATATGGGTCAACGAAGGCGGCGCCGGCGATGAGCCGGGGACGTGACGGCGCTTCGAATCTTGTTGGTCGAGGATGACGCGGGTTTCTGCACGGCCCTGAAGCGCTCCATCGTTTGACATCGGTCCGGTCCGCGGGAGAATGGACCGATGAGTTTCGCCCCCGACAAAGCGGTCGATGCCGCCGTTCGCCATCGTGCGGTCCGGGCAGCCCAGGGGCTCGAGGGGTTCGATCTGCTGCTTCGGGGTGGGTCCGTGGTGGACGTCGCCACGGGGGAGGTGCGTGCCGCCGATGTGGGCATCGTCGGGGGGCTGATCGCCTCCGTCCACCCCACCGGCAACCGGGGCGATGCCGGCGAGACCCACGACCTGACCGGCCTGTTTCTCGCCCCGGGCTTCGTGGACAGTCACGTCCATTTCGAGTCGTCCCACATGGCGCCTGCCGACTACGCCGCGGTCGTGGTCCCCCACGGCACCACGACGGCGGTGTGGGACCCGCACGAGCTGGCGAACGTGGCGGGCATCGCGGGGGTCCGCTGGGCGGTCGAGGCCTCGCGCGGCCTCCCGCTTCGCGTGTTGGTGGCCGCACCCTCCTGCGTGCCTTCGGCGCCGGGGCTGGAGATGGGGGGTGCCGCGTTCGGCCCGGCGGAGGTGGCCGAGATGCTCGGCTGGCCGGAGGTGCAGGGCGTGGCGGAAGTCATGGACATGGCGGGCGTGCTGTCCGGCTCGCCGCGGATGGCGAGCATCGTCGCGGCGGGGATCGCGGTCGGCAAGAACGTCAGCGGCCACGCGCGGGATCTGTCCGGGCCGGGGTTGCAGGCCTACGCCGCCGCCGGGATCACCTCGGACCACGAGGTCATGACCGGCGCCGACCTGCTGGACAAGCTGCGCGCCGGGCTGACGGTGGAGCTGCGCGGCAGCCATGACGCCGTGCTGCCGGGTGCCATCGCGGCAATCCTGGACTTGCCACGGTTCCCGAGCACCCTGGTCGCCTGCACCGATGACATCGTGCCGGACGAGCTGGTTGCGAAGGGCGGGTTGCGCGACATGCTGGCCCGCTGCGTCGCAAGGGGGTTGGATCCGGCCGATGCGATCCGCATGGGCACGCTGAACGCGGCGCACCGCCTCAAGCGCGACGATATCGGCCTGCTGGCGCCGGGCCGGCGGGCGGAGATCGCCGTGCTCTCGGACATGCGGGCGTTAAACGTGGCCCGCGTCTACGTCGCCGGGCGGCTGGTCGCCCAGGATGGCCGCCTCTGCGTCCCGATCGAGCGGCCCCCGGCCGGGGCGGAGCCGCACGGCACCGTCAAGCTCGCCCCGGTGGAGCCCGACGCGTTCCGCCTGCATGTGAAGGGCATCACGAACGGCCGGGTGCGCCTGCCAGTGGTGGGCGGCGTCCGGGTGGTGCACTGGGACGCGGTGGAAGTGGCGGTGCGTGACGGCGTGGCGGTGCTGCCCGGCCGGCACTGCCTGATCGCCGTTTTGCACCGCCATGGCCGGCGGGACCCGGCGCCGATGGTGTGCCTCGCGAACGGGTGGGGGGAACCGCGCGGCGCCATTGCAACCACCATCCTGCACGACAACCACAACCTGCTGGTGCTAGGGCGTGACCCGGCGGACATGGCGGCGGCCGCGAACGCGGTGATCGCCTGCGGCGGCGGCATGGCGGTCGCCGCGGGCGGGCAGGTGACCGCGGTGTTCGAGCTGCCGATCGCCGGGCTGCTGACGGACACGCCGCCGGAGCGGACGGCGGCCGACTTCGCGCGGCTGCGCCGTGCCGCCGACGCGATCATCGACTGGCAGCCGCCGCACCGCGTGTTCCGGGCCGTCACGGGCATCTCGCTGGCGTGCAACCCGGGCCCGCACCCGACCGATCTCGGCATCAGCGACGGCGGCACAGGCACATTGCGCGACCCGGCGCTGCCGCTGCTGCCTGGCGAAAATCCATGACCCGGAGACCACCCATGCGCAT
>CAXSEK010000038.1:0-11252 GCA_964235625.1 uncultured Acetobacteraceae bacterium | reverse complement strand
GGTCTCCACGCCGACCGGGCCGCCATGGTGGTGCTCGGCGATGCGGCGGAGGTAACGGCGGTCCATCGCGTCCAGCCCCAACCGGTCCACCTCGAGCCGGGTGAGCGCCCCATCCGCCTCGGCACGGTCCACCGGGTCATGCCCGCCCTTGTGCTCACGATCGACGGCCGCAAAGTCCCGCACCCGGCGCAGCAGGCGGCCGGCGATGCGCGGGGTGCCGCGGGAGCGCCGGGCGATCTCGACCGCCCCGGCCTTGGTGAGTGCCAGGCCGAGCTTCTCGGCCCCGCGGGTCACGATCACCTCGAGCTCCGCCGGGGTGTACAGCACCAGGCGCAGCGGGATTCCGAAACGGTCGCGCAACGGCTGGGCGAGCAGGCCGGCCCGGGTGGTGGCGCCGACCAGGGTGAACGGCGACAGGTCGATCCGCACCGAGCGGGCCGCCGGGCCCTCGCCGATGATGAGGTCGAGCTGGAAGTCCTCCATCGCGGGATACAGCACTTCCTCGATGGCGGGCTGCAGGCGGTGGATCTCGTCGATGAACAGCACGTCCCGCGGCTGCAGGTTGGTCAGGATCGCCGCCAAGTCCCCGGCGCGCTGGATCACCGGGCCGGACGTGGCGCGGAAGCCTACGCCAAGCTCGCGCGCGACGATCTGCGCCAGCGTGGTCTTACCCAGGCCGGGCGGCCCGTGCAGCAGGACGTGGTCCATCGCCTCCGCCCGGCCGCGGGCGGCGTGGATGAACACGCCCAGGTTCTCGCGGCTGGCCTTCTGGCCGATGAACTCGGCGAGGGTTTGCGGGCGGAGCGAGGCCTCCCCGGCGTCCTCCGGCATGCGGGTGGGGGAGAGGGGGGTGTCGGGTCTATCCATCTTTCGTGCGGCCAAGCACGGCCTCCGCATCCGGAAGGTAGCCGAACACCGAGCGGATCACGTCGTCGGAGAACCCTGCCAGCGACAGGCCGTGTGCCACCGTCGCATCGAATATCGGCCGCGGCCCGAGCTTGATGCTGGCTATGACGCCCCGGATGTCTTCTGCGGTGATGGGCCGGCTCACTCGCTCAGCCATTCTTCGAACCTCCTGCGTGACGGCCCGGCGTGGAGATCGACCGTGCCAGACCAATGCGCACCCGCCAGCATGGCGAGACCGAGTGGCACATCGTCCGCCGTCAATCCGGGATCATACCGGCTCGGCACGGGGTCAGACAGGCGCGCGATCGCCAGGAGAGTTTCGGGCCGCCCCCTTCCCGCTATGACCAGGTTGGTCACTTCGCTCATCCGGGGGGGCGCCAAATGCCGGGCGACAGTTCCCAAGGCCCGGACGAGATGGTCCGTCAAGGGCGGCCACGAGCCCGGGTCGGGCTCAAACCCGGCATAAGCCCAGAGAAAGCCACCGATATGCTCCGCTTCGACCCGTAATTCGGCCAAGCCGAGCAGCACACATGTCTCGAACAAGCCACGCGCGACGGCCTTGCTGATGCCCTGGCGACGGGCCCTGGGCTGAACGTTGATGGCGTCCCAAAGAAACCGGTCGTTCGCTATGTCCATCAGCGAGGCATGAAACCATAACCGCCCTTCCTCGTCCGATCCCTCAACGGCCAGTTCGAACGACTCCGACAGCGCGCTGATGTGGCGATAGACATATTGCCGCTCACCTCGCGCGCCGCCACAGAGGCGGTCGGCCATAGACAGCGGCAAGAGCCCGTGCGGCATGTAGAACCGCTCGATCCACCAAGTCACGTCGGTCTCCGACAGCGGGCGGTCGAACGTCAGCCGATTGCTCGGCTGGAACGCCTCGGGCGGGACGATCACCGCGCCAGTTCCTTCAGGCTGTCCCGGATCACCGAATCCAGCCCGGCGGCCTCGCCCAGCCGGTCGCGCACGCGTGCCACGACGGGGTGGGCTTCCATCCGGCGGTAGCCGAGATTGGCCAGGGCGGAGAGCGCGTCCGCCTCCACGCCGGAGGTGGCGGGCAGGATCGGCATGCCGCTGCCCGTCGGCATGGCGCCGACCTTGGCCGCGAGTTCGGACAGCAGGCGCACGGCCAGCTTGGCGCCGACGCCGGGCGCGCGGGTGAGGCTGGCGCGGTCGCCGGCGGCGATGGCGGCGACCAGGTCCTTGGGCGAGAGCGCGGAGAGCACGCCGAGGGCCACCTTGGCGCCCACGCCCTGCACCGTGGTCAGCAGGCGGAACCAGTCGCGCTCGGCGCCGTCCGCAAAGCCGTAGAGCGTGATCGCGTCCTCCCGCACCTGCGTTTCCACCAGGATCCGGGCGGTCGCGGGGGCGGCAGGCAGGGCGGAGAGGGTGCGGGTGGAGGCGTGCACGAGGTAGCCGACCCCGTTCACGTCGACGATGCAACGGCCTTCCTCGACGCCGGAGACGCTGCCGGTGAGCTGCGCGATCAAGGCATCATGCCATCACCCGGCCGCTTGCGACCCGCAGCCGGCTTGCGCGGTGGTGCGCGTGGCAGATCGCCACCGCCAGCGCGTCCGCCGCGTCCGCCCGCTTCAGTACGGCGCCGGGCAGCAGGCGCCGGACCATCATCTCCACCTGGTCCTTGCTCGCGGCCCCCGTGCCAACCACAGCCTGCTTCACCGACATCGCGCCATATTCCAGCACCGGAATTCCCACCAGCGCGGGTGCCAGCAACGCGACCCCGCGGGCGTAGCCGAGCTTCAGCGTCGCGGTGCCGTTGCGGTTGACGTAGGTCTCCTCCACCGCGGCCTCATGCGGGCGGTGCAGGGCGAACAGGGCCGTCAGCCCGTCATGCAGCGCCTTCAGCCGGTCCGGCACGGAGGCGTCGCCGTCGGTCGCGATCACCCCGTCGGCCACGTGGCACAGGCGGTTGCCGTCCACCGCGATCACCCCCCAGCCGGTGAATCGTAGCCCCGGATCGATGCCCATCAGGCGGATCACGCGGCGAGGCGTTCCATCAGCTCGTCCGGGATCTCGGCGTTGGAGTAGACCATCTGCACGTCGTCGTTCTCCTCCAGCGCGTCCAGTAGCCTGAGCAGCGCCGTGGCCCGCTCGGCATCCTCGACGGGCACCGTGACGGAGGGGCGCCAATCCAGCTTGGCGGCCTCGGGCGCGCCGAACCGGGCCTCCAGCGCGTCGCGCACGGCGAACAGGTCGTCGGTGGCACAGGTGACCTCGTGACCGTCCGCGTCGCTGACCACGTCCTCCGCCCCGGCCTCGATCGCGGCGTCCATCATGGCGTCCGCGCTGGCGGCCTTGGGCGGATACTGGATGGCGCCCAGGCGGTTGAACTGGAATGCGACGGAGTTGCTCTCCCCCATCGTGCCGCCGTTCTTGTTGAAGGCGGTGCGCAGGTCGGAGGCGGTGCGGTTGCGGTTGTCGGTCAGCGCCTCCACGATCACGGCAACGCCGGCGGGGCCGTAGCCCTCGTAGCGGACCTCCACGTAGTCGTCGCCGGCGGTGCCCTCGCTGGCCTTGCGGATGGCGCGGTCGATCGTGTCCTTGGGCATGTTCATCACCCGGGCAGCGGTGACCGCGGCGCGTAGGCGGGGTTGGCCGCCGGGTCAGGCAGGCCGAGCTTGGCGGAGACGGTGATTTCCCGGATCACTTTGGCGAACTGGCGCGCCTTGCGGGCGTCCTGCGCGCCCTTGCGGTGCATGATGTTCTTGGAATGCGAATGGCCGGCCATACGCCTGGACCCTCGGGTGCGGTTGACGGAGGCCGGGTTTGTATCAGCCTGGGGGGTGCGGCGCCAAACGGTTCATCGGGACCGCTGTTCCTGATGCCCTGCGACCTCACCCCGACCCTGTCCCGTGAAAAACAAGAGAGGGGGAGCGAAACGTGGTCAAACTGGTTCGCGCACCCGCACCCGCACCGGGCCCGGCGCGCGCCACTGGGCCGTGGGGATCAGGCAGGCGGGAAGCGGGCGCGTGCCGCCCTGCATCGGGCGCGGTTGCGGGGCCGGGGACGGACGGCGCCAGCCGCCGCCACCACGGTAACGGCGCAGGCTGCGTAGCTCAAAGAGCGCGATCAGCAACGGGATGCCGAAACTCAAGCATCCGGAAAGGACCACCTGCACCGCCGGGCTCATCGCCATGTTCCGCATCTCCATTTATCCAGGCATTGCCTGCGACAAACGCCCGCCGAGGCGTACGGGTTCGGCACGCAACGCTAGGCCCGTCGTATCATCGGTTTCCACAAACAAACCACTAATGGTTGCGGGCCCTTCGGCCGGGGCGAGCCGCTCGCCCGGCATCTTGCGGAGGAAGCGGGTGGACGCGCCCTCCTTGGCCATGCCGATCACGCTGTCGTAGTCGCCGCACATGCCGGCGTCGGTCTGGTAGGCCGTGCCACCGGGCAGCACCTGATGATCGGCCGTGGGCACGTGGGTGTGGGTGCCCACGATCAAGGACATCTGGCCGTCGAACATGTGGGCGTAGGACAGCTTCTCGCTCGTCGCCTCGGCGTGGAAATCGGCCACGATCGCGTGCACCGTGGCGCCCAGCCGGTAGCGCGCCAGGATCTCGGACGTGCCGCGAAACGGGCAATCCAGCGCGTCCATGTACAGCCGCCCCATGGCGTTGAGCACCAGGGCCCGGCGCCCGCCCGACACCTCCACCACCACGGACCCCGCACCCGGCGTGCCCGGCGGGAAGTTCAGCGGGCGCAGCACCCGGGGCTGCTGCGCGATGTAAGGGATGATCTCCTTGCGGTCCCAGGCATGGTTGCCGAGCGTCAGCACGTCCGCCCCCGCCGCGAACAGTGCCGCCGCCATGTCCGGTGCCAGGCCGAAGCCGTGGCTGGCGTTCTCCGCATTCACGATGGCCAGGTCGATCCCGAGGCGCTGGCGCAGGCCAGGCAGCGCGGCGGCGGCCCCCTCCCGGCCACTGCGGCCGACGGTATCGCCTAGGAACAGGATGCGCATGCGGGGGCCTTGATGGTGATGAACTCGGTCTCGGTGGCGATGTGGTCGAGCGTCCTATCCATGGGCCCGGCTGGCACTTCGGCAAGTTCCAGGGCGGCGTAGGCGCAGCCGATGGTGGGCACGCCGGGCAGGGCGGCGATCGTGCGGTCGTAATAGCCGCCGCCGTAGCCGAGGCGGCGGCCCGCCCGGTCGAAGGCCAGCAACGGCACCAGCAGCAGGTCCGGCAGCACGCGCGGACCGTCCGAGGTCAGGGTGCCGAAGCGCTCGGCAACCAGCGTGTCGGCGGCCGACCAGCGATGGAAGCTGAGCGGCAGGCCGCGTGCCGGGGTGCGGGGTAGGGCGACGGTGTGGCCTGCCTCGCGGAGCCACCGTAGGAACGACGTTAGGTCCAGTTCCTGCCGCAGGGGGTAGAAGCCGGCGACCGCTGCACCCGGTGGCACGTGGGCCCGCAGCCGGGCCGCGACGGCCAGACCATCCGTCGGGTCGCACCGTGCTAGGACCGCGAAGGCCGCCGCCCGGGCAGCACGCTTACGGAAATCGATTGGGAGTGCGGAGCCACCCTGGCCGTTGGAATTTGTCATCCTCCCGAGCCTGCTTGCGCAGGTGGGCACCAGATACCGTGACCAGGATCACGACAGCGCCAGTTCCCGAGGAGAATGCTTATCGGCCCGAGGGATGATCTACCTGACGAACCGGGCAGCCCCGCCATCCTTATCTAGGGCTGCTCGATGCTGGCGGCAATGTCCTCGGCCTTCCGCGCGAGCTTGGCGATGCGTTTCGTATCCAGGCGTGGCTCGACGGTTGCGGGCCGGTTCAGTCCCGAACCGGGCGGGCTGCCGGCCTGGTTCTCAAGCTTGGTCCGCAGCGTGTCCATCTCGATCGCCTGGTCGTGCAGCTCGTCGGCCATCAGCAGGGCGGCGAGCACCAGCACCCGGCCCTCGCCGGACGAGCCGCCGAGCGCCTTGATGCTCTCGATGCGCTTTTCCACCTCCCGCACCATGCCCTGCAGGTGCGCCTCCTGCCCGTCCTCGCAGGCGACGGTGTAGGCATACCCGTTGATCTTGACGGTAAGCTGAGCCATGCCGCTACGCCTCGGTCATTGCGGGGTCGTCCGACATCCGGTCCGTACCGGCCTCGGCCGGCGCTTCGGACAGGACGTCCTGCAACTGGACGATCAGTCGGTCGAGCCGGGCGGTGACCGCGGCTGTGTCGATGGCAGCGGCCTCGGCCGGGGTGCGGTTCGTATGGGCTGCGATCCGGTCGAGCGCTACCTCCAGCCGTTCAAGATCGTCTGCGTCCAACGCCCCGTCCGCCATTTACGCCGTTCCTAACCGCCCTGTCATTGACCATTGAGCGCCGGACCGCTTCAACGTCAAGCATGAAGCGCCCACCCGCCGTGGTCGTCCACGGCCTGCCCCATCTGCGTGCGGCGACCGCGCCGGGCCGCCCGGTGACGCTGCTGTCCGGCCCGGGTGCTGCGATCTACGCCGGGTGCGGCTGGTGGCGCGCGCTGATGGCGTTAGGGGCCGGGATCAATCCGGACATCCTGGACTGCGCCGATGCGCCCGGCCGCGTGATGGAAGCGTTGCGGGTCGGCTGCCGGCTGCTGGTGCTGCACCGGGCAGTACCAGCCTGGGGCCTGGTCGCGTCCCGCGCCGCCGTGGTCGGGGCGGAGGTGCTTGCAGAGCGGCCGCCGGCGCTGGACCTGGCCCGGCGCGGGGCGGAGCGGCGGCTGGAGGCGTGGCTGGAGGGTGATCCGCTTCGCCGTGAGGGTGTAGGGTGACGGCGTTCCCCGGCAAACGGAGCCTCGCACACCTTGGATGACAGCGCCGCCTGCCAGCTTTACCTTATCACGCCACCCACCCTGGCCCCGGCGCGGTTCCGCGATACGCTGGCCGCCGCCCTCGATGCGGGGGAGGTCGCGGCAGTGCAGCTGCGGCTAAAGGATTGGGTAGACGACGATCTACGCCGCGCCGTGGACGTATTGCGGCCGGTGGCGCAGGACCGTGGGGTGGCGTTCCTGCTGAACGACCGGCCGGACCTCGCGGTGCAGTGGGGCTGCGACGGCGCCCATGTCGGCCAGGACGACATGAAGGTGGCGGAGGCGCGGCGGGTGCTGAAGGACCTCACACTCGGGATCACCTGCCATGCAAGCCGGGACCTGGCGATGACCGCGGGGGAGGCCGGGGCCGATTACGTCGCGTTCGGTGCGTTCTTCCCCAGCACGACGAAGGCGCCGCCGGCGATGGCGGACCTGGCGCTGCTCACCTGGTGGTCCGAACTGATGGAGGTGCCCTGCGTGGCAATCGGCGGGATCACGCCGGGGAACTGCCGGCCGCTGGTGGAGGCGGGGGCGGATTTCCTGGCGGTGTCTGCGGCGGTTTGGGCGGATCCGGAGGGGCCGGCGGCGGCGGTGCGGGCGTTTCGGTTGGCTATGGCGGGGTAAATGGCGGTGCTGAGCCACCGTGTGGGCGCCCGCCAGCAGACAGGAGCTTGCACGCGAACCGGCTTACCAACTCGCTATACGGGTGGGTCTCATACTGTTGCCAAGAGGGTGACCCGTCATCGCGAGCCGAAGGCGTGGCGACCCAGAGGGCAAGCGCATGGCGGTCGCCCTGGGACGCTTCGCTTCGCTCGCGATGACGCTCTCTATCGGCGGGTCAGTGATCCTTCAGGATCTGGCTGAGGAACAGGCGCAGCCGGTCCGTGCGGGGCGCGTCGAACAGCTCGGCGGGGGGGCCAGCTTCGACGATCTCGCCGCGATCCATGAACACCACGCGGTCGGCGACCTTCTTCGCAAAGCCCATCTCGTGCGTGACGCAAACCATGGTCATGCCGTCCTCGGCGAGGCCGATCATGGTGTCCAGCACCTCCTTGATCATCTCCGGGTCGAGGGCGGAGGTCGGCTCGTCGAACAGCATGATCTTGGGCTTCATGCACAGCGCCCGGGCGATTGCCACCCGCTGTTGCTGGCCGCCCGAGAGCTGGCCCGGGTATTTCTTCGCCTGCTCGGGGATCTTGACCCGGCGCAGGTAGCTCATCGCCAACTCCTCCGCCTCCGCCTTGGGCATCTTGCGCACCCAGATCGGCGCCAGGGTGCAATTTTCCAGGATGGTGAGGTGGGGGAACAGGTTGAACGACTGGAACACCATGCCGACCTCGCGGCGGATCGTGTCCAGGGCGCGCAGATCGTCGGTCAGCTCCGTGCCGTCAACGATGATCTTACCCTCCTGGTGCGTCTCCAGGCGGTTGATGCAGCGGATCATGGTGGACTTGCCGGAGCCGGACGGCCCGCAGACCACGACCTTCTCCCGGTGCCCAACGGTCAGCGTCACGTCGCGCAGGACGTGCATGGCGCCGTACCACTTGTTCACCTTGTCCAGCACGATGGCAGGCGCCTTGTTGGACAGCGGCGTGGGACTCGTCATCTGCATAGCGGCGCTCATCGCGGCTTATCCTTCTCTAGCGGTTGCGGGCGCGGGCGAACTCATGCTCCAGGCCGCGCGAATAGCGAGCCATGGTGTAGCAGAACACGAAGTAGATCGCCGCGAGGGTGAGGTACATCTCCGTCGAATAGGCGGCCCAGGTCGGCTCGCTGATCGCGTTCTTGCCGGCCGCGAGCAAGTCGAACAGGCCGATGATCAGCACCAGGCTGGTATCCTTGAAGAAACCGATGAAGGTGTTGACCAGCGGCGGGATCACCAGCCGCAAGGCCTGCGGCAGCACGACCAGCGCCGTCTTCTTCCAGTACGACAGTCCGAGTGCGTCGGCGGCCTCGTATTGCCCCTTTGGTAGGGCCTGCAGGCCACCGCGGATCACCTCGGAGATGTAGGCGGCGGCGAACAGGATGATGGCCACCTGGGCGCGCAGCAGCTTGTCGACATTCACCCCGTCCGGCAGGAACAGCGGGAACATCACGCTGGCCATGAACAGCAGCGTCACCAGCGGCACGCCGCGGATCAGCTCGACGTAGACCACGCAGAGCCCCTTGATCGCCGGCAGGTGCTTGGACCGGCGGCCGAGTGCCACCATGACGGCGAGCGGGAAGCCCAGGCTCAACCCGAAGGTCGCCAGGATCAGCGTCAGCGGCAGGCCGCCCCACTGGTCCTGTGGCACGTAGGCCAGCCCGGCGAAGCCGCCCCACATCAGGATGCCGATCAGCGTCAGCGTGCCGACCCAGAGCAGCACTAACTCCTTGCGCCAGAACCGGCGCATGGCGGACACGGCATACAGGCCGATGAACAGCAGGTTCACCACGCCGGGCCGCCACTGCTCCACATAGGTGTAGCGGCCGAATAGCATGAAGCGGTACTTCTCGCCGATCAACGCCCAGCACGCGCCGGTGCCCTGCGCAGCACGGCACACGCTGCTGTCCGGCTGGCCGTTGGCGCCGTCCGGCACGGACCATACGGCGTTCACCACCCCCCACGTAATGAAGCTGTACGCCTCGCGCGCGATCAGCACGGCGAAGATGATGGTTGCGATGCTGGACAGCACGGAGCCGAACAGGTTCTTGCGGACCCAGTCCACCGGCCCGTGCGCCGCCGCCCGGGGGCGGTCCCGGGCGGCGGCGGGGATGGCGGCCTGCCCGGCGATGGCGGGGACGGGGTCGATGTCCGTCGTTGCGAGTTCGCTCATGTCAGCGCTCCACCAACGCGATGCGGGCGTTGTACCAATTCATGAACAGGCTGATCGACAGGCTGACAAAAAGGTAGAACAGCATCAGCAAGCCGATGCCCTCGGGGGCCTGACCCGTCTGGTTCAGCATCGTCTGATCGATCGAGAACACGTCCTGGTAGCCGATGGCCACCGCGAGCGAGCTGTTCTTGGTCAGGTTCAGGTATTGGCTCGTCATCGGCGGGATTACGACGCGCAAGGCCTGCGGCAGCACGACCTGGCGCAGCACCATGCTCGGCCGCAGCCCGATGGCACCCGCCGCCTCCCACTGGCCCTGCGGGACGGCCTGGATGCCAGAGCGCACGATCTCCGCGATGTATGACGCGGTGTAGATGACGAGGCCGAGGGTCAGCGCCGTGAACTCGGGGCTGATGTTGCCACCGCCGCGGAAGTTGAAGCCGCCCTTGACGGGCAGATCCACCTGGAACGGGGCACCCAGCGCCGCCCAGACCACCAGCGGGAACACCACCAGCAGGCCCAGCGCCACCGGCCAGACCTTGGGGCGGATCCCGGTCTCGGCCTGGCGCTTGGCGGCGACGCCGGAGTAGGCAATGATGCCGATCAGCCCCACCAGGAAGGCGGCGAGCGCCCAGCCATGGGCTGCCTGCCATTCCAGCAGCGGTACCGTGAGCCCGCGGTTGGACAGGAACACGCCGGGCATCGGGCTGATCGCGTTGCGCACGGCCGGCAGCGTTTGCACCAGGGCGTACCAGAAGAACAGTTGCAGCAGCAGCGGGATGTCCCGGATGACCTCGACATAGACGGCCGCGACCTTGGCCAGCAGCCAGTTCTTGGACAGGCGGGAGATGCCGGTGACCGTGCCCAGGATGGTCGCCAGCACGATGCCGATGACGGCGACCTTGAGGGTGTTGATGATGCCGATCAGCAGCGCGTCCCCGTAGGTGCTGATCGCCGGGTCGTAGGCGATGGAATGCTCGCCGATCGGAATGCCGGCGGTGCGCCCCAGGAAGGCCAGCCCGGTCGCGATGTGCCGCGCCGCGAGGTTGGCATTCATGTTGTGGACCAGGTAGGCGACGACCGCCACCAGCGCGCCGATGATCAGCACCTGCCAGGTGATGTTGCGAAATCTCGGGTCGGACCAAGAGATCCGCATGGCAGCCTTGGGCGCACTACGGGTCGGTTGCAGGCGGGGGTCGGCGGTGGCACCGGACATGGTGTTCGATCCTCGGGCGGTGGCCGCACTACGGCCGCGCATAGCTGTCATACTTGTGAAGCAACGCACGCTTCAATCACCACTATGCAAGTCTTGCGCCGCACGGGGCGGGGGCGTGCAGCCGTCCTCCCCCAGCCCCCTCCCTCAAGGGGAGGGGGAGTTGTCAGGCGGCGTTAGCGGATCGGGGGGGCGTATTGCAGGCCGCCCTTGTTCCATAGCGCGTTGATACCGCGCGGGACGCCGAGCACGGTGATGTTGCGGTCCCAGACCTCACCGAAATTGCCGACCTGCTTGATCGCGTTGTACGCCCACTTGTTGTCGATCGCGAGCGCCTTGCCCATGTCGCCCTCGGACCCGAGCAGCCGCTTGATCGAAGGGTCGGTGCTGGTCGCGAACGTGTCGATGTTCTGGCTGGTGATGCCGTACTCCTCGGCCGTCAGCTGGGCGAAATGCGTCCACTTCACGACGTCGAAGAACTTGTCGTCGCCCTTGCGGACCATCGGGCCC
>CAXSEK010000037.1:0-11268 GCA_964235625.1 uncultured Acetobacteraceae bacterium | reverse complement strand
GCTGTACCAGTCCAGCCTGACGCCGGCGCAGCGCCAGTTGGTCGAGAGCGGGCTGGCGGCCGGTGAGTCGCTGCTTGGCCTGCTGAACGATATCCTGGACCTGTCGCGCATGCAGGTCGGCCGGATGCAGCTGCGCCCGGCGCCCTTCATGGTGCGCCCGCTGATGGAGGGCGTGGCGGATCTTTTCCGCTACCAGGCAGAGGAGCGGGGGGTCGAGCTGTCGGTCTACGTGGCGCCGGGCGTGCCGGAGCGGCTGATGACCGATTCCGGCCGGCTGCGGCAGGCGTTGATGAACCTGGTGAACAACGCCGCCAAGTTTGCCGAGCCGGGCCCGGCCTCCATCCGCGTCGGCTTCTCGACCCTGAATGGCGAGCCTGTGCTGCGCTTCGCGGTGCGCGATTGTGGCCCGGAGATCCCGGATCTCGACCGGGCGCGGCTATTCCGCCCGTTTTCCCAATTGGAGCGGCAAGGCAGCGGCGGCACTGGCCTGGGCCTCGCGATCTGCCAGTTGCTGGCCAATTTGCTGGGCGGGCAGATCGGCTGTGACCCGACGGAGGAGGGCGGCAAGGAGTTCTGGCTGACCCTGCCGGCCGACGTGCTGGACGTGCCGGCCGATTGGGCGCCGACGCCGACTTCCAAGATGATGCCGGACTGGCTGCCGCGCACCCGGGTGCTGCTGGTGGAGGACGTGCCGGCCAACCAGATGATCGTCGCCACCGTGCTCCGCCGCGACGGCCACATGGTGGACGTGGCCAGTTCGGGGCTGGAGGCGCTGAAAAAGGTCCAGTTCGGCGCTTACGACATCGTCTTCCTCGACATCTACATGCCCGGCATCGACGGGCTGGAGACGGCGCGGCGCATCCGCGCGATGCCGGGCCAGACCGTCACGCTGCCGATCGTGGCGCTGACTGCCAATGTGTCGGGAGTGGACCGCGCGGACTATATCGCGGCCGGCATGGACGACCTGGTGCCGAAGCCGGTCGAGCGGGCGACGCTGCTGGCGGCGATCGCGCGGCACGTTTGGGCCGGCCGCCGGTGGGGGCCGTCCATCCCGCGTCGCATTCCGGACGCTGCCAAGCCGGCCGCACCGCGCGCGGTCGAGGCGGTGGACCTCGCGCGCATTGCTTCCTGGCGCACCGGGTTGCCGGCGCCGGTGTGTGACGCCCTGTTCAACGATTGCATCCGCCAACTGCGCAACATGCTGCCCGATCTGCACGCGGCGATCGAGCGCCAGGACAAGCCGACCTTCAAGCGCGTGACGCATGCGATGATGGGAGTGGCCGGAAATTACGGCCTGGCCGGGTTGGAGGCAGCGGTCCGCGCGCTCGGCAACCGCAATCCGGAGGGGCTGGACGAGGAGGTCGAGGTCGATAGGGTCACGGCCGAGATCGACCGGGCGGAGGAGGCGGTCCGCTCGTTGCCTGCGGCTCAAGCGGCATAGCCGCGTGTTGGCGTGGCGGCGGTTTGCCCGCACCATGGCGCGATGACCCCCCTAGTTTACCTCGCTGGCCCCGACGTGTTCCTGCCCGACCCGGCCGGCCGGGCGGCCGCGCTCAAGCGCATCTGTGCGCGCCATGGACTGCTCGGCATCTCGCCGCTCGACCTGCTGCCGGGGGCCGGGGCGGGGGCCGATGCCACGTCCATCGCACGGCGGAACGAGGGGCATATCCGCCGGTGCGACGCCGTGCTCGCCAACCTCACGCCCTTCCGCGGGCCGGGGGCCGATGCAGGGACCGTCTATGAAATCGGCTACGCCCGGGCGCTCGGCCGGCCCGTGTTCGGGTATGCTTGCGCGGCGGGGGATTATGCATCCCGGGTGCGGGCGATGCCGGGTGCCGCGGCGGAACGGGACGCGGACGGGCTGGCGATCGAGGATTTCGGGCTGTTCGAGAACTTGATGATCAGCTGCGGCATCGAGGCGGGAGGCGGGTTCATCCTGGCGGAGACGATTGCGGAGCCTTGGGCGAATCTTGCCGTGTTCGAGCGCTGCGCCTCGCGGGCAGCTGCGGCGTTGCGCGGGGTCATGCAGCCGGTTTAGGCAAGGCAGGACGGAGCTTTGCCCCACACCCCACCAAAGGACAGTCGTCCTCTGGACACCTGGATGAGGGGGTTCCTACTGCGTTATCCTGCCCCGCAGAGTTCGTTGACGCACACCACCCGCCATCCTGCGGCCTGCCGCTCCAGCCGGGTCAGCGACAGGTTCTGGACGGAGAAGTGCAGAGCGCTGTCCGCCGTGATGCCGGTCGCATGCGCCACCGCGGCCCGGATTGCGCCGCCATGGCTGATCACGACGACGTCCTGCCCGGCCTGCGCCTCGGCCAGCCGTTCCATCGCGTGGCCGACCCGCACGATCACGTCCGCCATGCTCTCACCCCCTGGCGGCAGTTCCTCGCCGCCGAGTGGCCAGAACGCGTGCGCCGGCCGTTGCAGCCTTGGGGGCAGTTGCGCATGGGACAGGCCGTGCCACTCGCCGAGGGCCTGCTCGATCAACTCCGGCTCGACGGTGGGCGTGTGCCGTGGGTAGCCGTTGCGGAACAAGGCCTCCGCGGTCAACGCCGTGCGGGATAGGGGCGTGGTGGCCCATACCGCCGGCCGGGGCAGGCGGGCGGCGAGCGCGCGATACATCGGCACGTCTGCCACCAGGGCCTCGGGGCAGAGCGGCACGTCCATCGTGCCGTACAGCATCGCGCGGGCGTTCTCCTCCACGAGGGCGTGGCGGATCAGCCAGAACCGGGTCGTCTCCAAGCTACTCTCCGATGTTCAACAAGGCGCCACCCTGGCGCGCGTGGCGGAATTGCCCGGCGAACACCAGGAGCGCCCCGGCCATCCAGACTGCATTGAGCCCGAAGGCCCAGGCGAGGTGATCCCAGCGCACAACGCCGGTTTCGAGGGCCGCGCGCATGCCCTCGAACACATGGGCGGAGGGCAAGGCGAGTGCCAGCGGCCGTACCATCGCCGGTAGCACCGCGACCGGGTAGAACACAGCGGAGAACGGCGTGAGGCCGAACAGCACCGACCAGGCCAGCGCCTCCGCCCCGGCGCCGTGCCGCAAGATGAGCGACAGCACGAACAGCGACACCCACCAGCCCATGATCATCAAATTGGCGAAGAACAGCACGACGACGGGGCCGAGCGCGAACAGGTCGAACGCATACAGCAACCAGGCAAGCAGGATCGCCGGCAGCACCCCCGTGACCATGCGCATGGCCGAGACGCAGACCAATGCCGCCAGCATTTCCCACGGCCGTAGCGGGCTGACGAAGACATGGGCCAGGTTGCGGGACCAGATTTCCTCTAGGAAGGAGATCGCGACGCCCATCTGGCTGCGCAACGCGACTTCCCACAGCAGCACGCCGCCGAGCAGGGCACCGGCTGCCACTGCCACCGGTGCGTTTGCCCGCCCGGCGATATAGGAGGCAGTGAAGCCCCAGATCAGCATCTGCAACGCCGGCCAATAGGCCAGCTCCAGCAGCCGCGGCCACGAGCGGCGGTAGAGGGCGAGGTGCCGGTAGACCAGGCCCCAAATGCGGCGGGGGGCTCCGTTCATGCCCCGGCTGGCCGGATCGTCATGCCGCGTGCCGGTCCCGGGCAATGTCGAGGAAAACCGCTTCCATGTCGTCGCGCCGGTAGCGGGTCAGCAGTTCGGCCGGGGTGCCGCGGTCCACCACGCGGCCTTGCTTGAGCATCACCACGTGGGAACAGAGCCGCTCCACCTCGGCCATGTTGTGGCTGGCGAGCAGGATCGTGCAGCCACTGCCGGCCTGGTACCGCTCCAGCCAGCCCCGTACCCAATCGCCGGTATCCGGGTCGAGGCTCGCCGTCGGCTCGTCGAGCAGGAGCACGTCCGGCTCGTTGATCAGTGATTTGGCAAGGGCGACGCGGGTCTTCTGTCCGGCGGAGAGCTGGCCGGCGGGGCGGTGCAGGAACGAGCCGAGCTCCAATTCCCCGGCGAGTTCGGCGATGCGCCGCTCGAGCTTCGGGACGTTGTAGAGATGGCCGTACATCCGCAGGTTCTCGGCGACCGAGAGGCGGCCGGGCAGTGCCACGTAAGGGGAGGAGAAGTTCATCCGGGCCAGGGCGGCGAAGCGGTCCCGTGCCATATCCCGGCCGAGCACGGTGATTGTGCCGGCGGTGGGGATGAGCAGTCCGAGCAACATGGAGATCGTCGTCGTCTTGCCGGCGCCGTTGCCGCCGAGCAGCCCGATCGTCTGCCCCCGGCCCACGCGGAAGGACAAGCCATCCACAGCAGTCATGGCGCCGTAACGCTTCGTCAGCCCCTCGACCCGGATTGCGTCCATGCGGGAGGCATTAGGCCGCCATCCGGCAATCAACAAGGTGGCGCCCCTATGCATCCGGGGAGCCTGCGTTTCATACCAGCGCGGCTTCGCTGGCGGCGGCGCCGGTGAATAGCCGGATGCCGCCCGCCAATCCCCAGGCGATCGCATCCTGGGTATCGGAGCCAGTAAGCACGACGCGTTCCGGTTCCGTCAGCAACGCGTCGCACTCGGAGGGCAGGGTGGGCGACCATGCGACGGCGACGTGGTCGAACTCCGTTAGGGCGGGGGCCAGGACGCCCAGCAAGCCAGCGGCTTCGATGCGCAGCAGCATGCGGTAGCCGCGGGTCCGGGCGAAGCCGGTGGCGAAGGCGAAACAGCGCGCGTCGGCCACGACGTCTGCCGGGGACAGGGCCAGGATGGTCCGGCTGCGTAATGGCGCCGGCAGGGCCGCGTCGAACCGAAGGAAGTCCGGGCTGAGCAGGCTGGCGATGTTCAGGCCGACGGAGAACGGGCCCGCTGCGGCCAGCTCGCCGGGGCTGGCCAGCAAGGATAGCATCCTGCGGTCCAGCGTCCGGGTCAGCCGGCGGAACAGCCAGGGTTCGGCCTGCAGGTCGTAGCCCGGCGCCAGTTCGTCGGTGAGTTCCTCGATCGACAGGCCGCGATCCTCCCAGGCGAGGGCGGAGCGGATGCCGTCGATCCGCCATACGGCCCGGCGCCGGGCGAAGCGGGTCACGTCCGCCTGGGCGAGGCAGCCTTCCAGCAAGGCGAGGAAGGGCGGGTCCAGCGGCAGAGGAGGCTGGCCCGGGACCACTGTTTCCGCCGCGAGACGAACCTGGCGGGCGAAGGCGTCGAGCAGCAGGTCCCCCGTATCCGGCAGGTCGTAGAGCGCGATCAGGTCCGAGAGCGGCGGCGTGCCCGGTGCCGGGTCCATCAGCAGGTGTTCCAAGGCGTCGATCACGTCCAGCAACGCCATATCGGCCTCGCCGCGCCAGACAACGGCCAGGCTGGGGCCGGGCAGGTGGAACAGCTCCGCGCGCGGCAGGCGCAGCATCGGAGCGAGCGCTGCTTCGGCCAGACGGACGTAGTGCGGCCGGGTCAGCGAAATCGGTAGCCGATCGACCCGCAACACCAACGCCTGCCGCGCGACCCCCGCCGTGGCGCAATTCGAGACTAGGGCCGCGAGGCGGTCGAAGCCCTCGCGTTTCAAAGCGACGCCTCCGGCACGGCCCGTTTCACATTACCGCCTCCGGCGCGGCCCGGTTCGGACGCCAGTCCAGCTGGCCGCCGAGCCGGGCGGGGTCGAGGCAGCCATGCTGCCCCTCCTCGTCGCTCGCGGCAGCACGGTCGATGCACTGCCGCAGCGTGCAGGACGCAGCGTGCGGGCAGCTGCGCAGGCGATCCGCGGTCAACATCAGGTCCACCTGGCGGCCCTGGAAGCAGGCGATGCCCCAGCCCAGCCCCCAGACCAGCGCCGCTTCCGTCTCCGCGCGGTAGACCACGACCCGGTCCGGCCCGAGCGTGTCCAGCGCGCGCCGGAGCCGGCGTTGCTCGCGGGCGGGAAGCGCCGGGATCAGGGGCGACCACTCGAGCTTCAACAGATCCGGTTGCAGGGCCGCTGGGTCACATTGGAGAAGGGCGTCGTGGTCCGTTCCATCGAGGGCGACGGTGCAGCCAAGGTCATGCAGCCTGGCCTGCATGTCCTGGTATTGCCGGATATCGGCGACCGCCTCGGCGAGGGCGATCTCCGCCCCGAGCAGGATCCCGGCGCTGCGCGAGGCGTCCCGCACGGCAGCGAAGCCAGGCGAACCGATGAGGGCGAGCGGCACGTTGAGGTGGAGCGCCGTCATACCCGATAGCCCTGCCTTTGCCAGGGAGGCCAGCATCCGGGCATCGAGCTGGCCGGCGATGTAGCGGAACAGGTAGGGATCAGCCCTGGAGGGCACTTGCAAACCGATCCGCGCCTCGATGGCGGAGAGGGAGACGCTGAGCTCCTGGAAGACGTCGGCCATCCGGTTGCCCTGGATCCGCACCGCTGTTTGCCGCCGGACGAATTCGCCGTAGCGCGCCGACGCCAGCAGCGTGTCGATGGCGGCGATCGCGCCGAGTGGGGTTGGCGGGTCCTCCGCCGGGAGCGCTTCCCCGGCCGAGGCGGCGAACTCCAGCCGGACACAGGCCTCGTCACCGGGGAGCGACCAAATGCCGAGCAAGTGCTGGTCGCTCGGCGATTCGGCCCGGAACAGGCGCATCAGTGCGGCGCCGAGAGAGGCCACTGGATCCGGCCCGGCGATCAGGACGAGGTCCCCGTTCGTGCAGGGGAAGACCTGGCCGCCGCCCTGCTGCACCGTGTTGTCGAACAGGCAGCGGGCGATCCGGCTGTGATAGGGCCGGGGGCCGGCCGGTTGCAGGCGGGAGAGGTAGAGCCGCAGGACGGAGGCAGCGTGCCCCGACCGCAACACCCGGTCCAGCGCGCGTTCCGCCGGCGTTTCAAGCGAGGCCGAGCCGGCGAGGAACACCCTGCTGCGGCCGTTACCCGATCGACCCGCCGCCCAATCGCCCGTCCCGGTCACGCCCACACCCCTCGCTCCCTGCTTGTGGTGGGCCTAGGATGGGCGGTGATGGTTAAGAAAACGCTAACGCAGGCCGCACCGGGCTGGATCGCACCCGGTGGCCGGGTCTACGCGATCGGCGATGTCCATGGCTGCGCCGGCCGGCTGGCGGACCTGCACCGGATCATCGCTGAGGACCTTGCTGGTGATCCCGCAGAGCGTCCCTTGCTGGTCCATGTCGGCGATTACATCGACCGCGGGCCGGATTCGGCCACCGTCGTCGGCATGCTGGCGGGCGGCCCCGTGCTACCGGGTGTGCCGATGATTAACCTGCGCGGCAACCATGAGCAGATGATGCTGGCGGCGTTGACCGGCGACCCGGACAAGATTGCCCATTGGCTCGACAACAATGCCGAGGCAACGCTGCGCAGCTGGGGCACGTCCGCACGCCGGTCGTTGAAAGAGTGGCGGGAGGCGCTGACCAGCCCGGACTGGGCGTTCCTGACCGGCCTGGCGCTGTATTACGCGGTGGACGGATACCTCTTCGTGCATGCCGGGGTTCGCCCCGGCATCGGCCTGGCGTGGCAGACCGAGGAGGACATGCTGTGGATCCGCGAGGAGTTCCTTGACTGGAAACGCCCGTTCCTGCCGGGGCAGCCGAACGTGGCGGTGGTGCACGGGCACACGCCGAAGTCCCGGCCGACGGTCGCGAAGCACCGGATCGGCATCGACACGGGGGCAGTGAAAGGCGGCCCGCTCACCTGCGCGGTGCTGGAAGGCCGGACGGTGCGCTTCCTTACGGCCTGAACAGCGTCAGCGCATGCCGAGCACGTCCATCATGTCGTAAAGTCCGGGTGGCTTGCCGGCCACCCAGCGCGCGGCCTGTATGGCGCCAACCGCGAAGGCGCGGCGGTCGAAGGCCCGGTGCGTCAAGGCAATGTGCTCGTCTGCCGCCGCGAACAACAGCGTATGCTCACCCACGATTTGGCCGCCGCGCAGTGCTGCGAAGCCGATGGCGCCGGGTGGCCGCGGGCCGATATGGCCATCACGGCCGCTGACCATGACGTCTGCCAACTCGACGCCGCGGCCGCGGGACACGGCGCGACCCAGGCCGATCGCGGTACCGGACGGAGCGTCGACTTTCTGCCGGTGATGCATTTCGACGATCTCGGCGTCATAGCGATCCGCCGGCAGCGCCGCCGCCATGCGTTCGGCCAGAGCGAGCACCAGGTTCACGCCCGGTGCGAAATTGGCAGCGTAGACGATCGGGATGAACCGCGCCGCTTGCTGGACCGCTGCCTCGTCAGTGGCGCCGAGGCCAGAGGTGCCAAGCACCCACGCGACGCCTGCACGGGCTAGAACGCCGGCGTGGCTGGCGGCACTCGCCGCATTGGTGAAATCGATCACGACGTCGGCCTGACCTGCGACCGCCTCCAGAGCTTGGCCAGATCGTGAGGACCCCCCGGCGAAGTCCAGACCGCCACGCTCAACTTCTTGTTTCAGCAAGTGGCCCATGCGGCCGGTAATCCCGGCGATGGCGATCCGTGGCCCTGTCACGGATGCAGGCACTTCGGCGGCACGGCTTCAACGCTGGAAGGGGGGGACATCCATCGGAGCCGTGCCGCCGGCAGGCGGGCCGCAGTGGAATGGGGGGAAACCACCGCAGTCATCGGCCTTTTACGCGAACGGCCCGAGCTGGTTTCGCGCCGTATCACGACCGGCCGTCGAAGAAGGCAGCTACCTTGGCGAAAAAGCCTTCGGTCTCCGGGCTGCCATTCTTGTGCCGCTCCGCCTCGTGCTCAAACTCCTCGAGCAGCTCGCGCTGGCGTTTCGTAAGCTGTTGCGGAGTTTCCACAGCGACCTGAACATACATGTCGCCGCGTGCCGCGCTTCGCAGGACCGAGAAGCCCTTGCCGCGAAGCCTGAATTGATCGCCCGTCTGCGTGCCCGGCGTGATCTTCACTTTCGCGCGTGTGCCGTCGATCACGGGGACTTCCACATCCCCACCCAAGGCCGCCTGGGTCAGCCGCAGCGGAACCCGGCAGTAGATGTTCGCGCCATCCCGCTGGAAGATGTCGTGCGGCCGGATCGCGACATGGACGTAGAGGTCGCCGGCCGGCGCGCCCGCGGCACCTGCCTCCCCCTCGCCTTGCAGGCGGATTCGGACACCATCCTCGACCCCGGCAGGGATGGCGACAGCCAGGGTACGCTCACGCGGCACCGTGCCCGCGCCACTACAGACGCGGCAGGGGTTGCGCACCACGCGGCCCATTCCACCGCAGGTCGGGCAAGACCGCTCGACCAGGAAGAAGCCCTGTTGCGCGCGCACTTTGCCAGATCCGCCGCAGGTGCTGCAGGTGTCCCGCTCGGATTGCTTGTTGGCCGATCCGGTGCCGTTGCAGGCATCGCAGGCGACCCGGCTGGGCACGCGCAGATCAACCTTGGTGCCGGAAAACGCGTCCGCCAGATCGATCTCGACCTGGGCGCGAAGGTCCGACCCGGCCCGGGTACGGGCGCCGCCGGCAGCCCGCCGGCCACCCATGAACTCGCCAAACATCTGGTCGAAGATGTCGCCGAGCCCGCCTTCCTGGAAGCCGCCGGCAAACCCGCCGGCACCGCCGCCGTTCTCAAACGCAGCGTGGCCGAACCGGTCGTAAGCGGCGCGCTTCTGATCGTCCTTCAGAACCTCGTAGGCTTCGCTAACTTCCTTGAACTTGGCTTCGGCCGCCTTGTCCCCAGGATTGCGATCAGGGTGAAACTTCATGGCGAGCTTGCGATACGACCGTTTGAGATCGTCCGCGCTCGCCTCACGCGCTACTTCAAGAAGAGCGTAATAATCCTGCTTGGCCACATCGAACCCCGATCAACAAAGGCCAGCGGCTGGCACCGTTTGACCTCGTTGGGGTCCGGAGACCCCAGACTTTTCCAACCTCCTGCTCGTCCTGATCCCTCCAGAGAGGGAACGGCCAGGGACGATGCCCTGGCCGTCCGCGATCAGGCGGACTTCTTCTGGTCGTTCACCTCTTCGAACTCCGCGTCCACGACATTCTCGCCGGGCTTGGCACCTGACGCCGCCTCGGCCGCCGGAGCCGCCTGCTCGGACTGCGCCTTGTAGACGGCCTCGCCGATCTTCATTGCCGCCTGGGTCAGCCGCTCGGACGCAGACTTGATCGCCGCCGTGTCACCACCCTCCATGGCCGCCTTCGCGGTGGCCACGGCGGCCTGTGCCTCGCCCTTGTCCTGCGCTGGCAGCTTGTCGCCATGCTCGGACAGGTTCTTTTCGACCGAGTGGACCGTCGCTTCGAGCTGATTCTTCGCCTCGACCTGCTCGCGCCGGGCCTTGTCGGAGTCGGCGTTGCTCTCGGCTTCGCGCACCATCTGCTGGATGTCCGCTTCGGACAGCCCGCCGCTAGCCTGGATGCGGATCTGCTGCTCCTTGCCGGTCGCCTTGTCCTTGGCCGAAACCGAAACGATGCCGTTCGCGTCGATGTCGAACGTGACCTCAATTTGCGGCACGCCGCGCGGAGCCGGAGGAATGCCCTGCAGGTCGAACTGGCCCAGCACCTTGTTGTCAGCCGCCATCTCCCGCTCACCCTGGCTGACCTTGATCGTCACCGCATTCTGGTTGTCATCGGCGGTCGAGAAGGTCTGGCTCTTCTTGGTCGGGATTGTGGTGTTGCGGTCGATTAGGCGGGTAAATACGCCGCCTAGCGTCTCGATACCGAGTGAGAGCGGGGTCACGTCCAGCAGCAGCACGTCCTTGACATCACCCTTTAGCACCGCACCCTGGACCGCGGCGCCGATGGCCACGACCTCATCCGGGTTCACGTTGCGGGCCGGCTCACGGCCGAAGAACGCCTTCACCGCCTCGATGACCTTGGGCATGCGGGTCATGCCGCCGACCAGGATCACGTCCTCGATCTCGCTGGCGTTGACGCCGGCATCCTTCAGCGCGGCCTTACATGGGCCGAGCGTCCGCTGGATCAGGTCGTCCACCAGGCTCTCCAGCTTGGCGCGGGTGAGCTTCATGACGAGATGCTTCGGGCCGGAGGCGTCCGCCGTGATGAACGGCAGGTTGATTTCGGTCTCCTTGCTGGACGACAGCTCGATCTTGGCCTTCTCGGCAGCTTCCTTCAGCCGTTGGAGGGCCAGCTTGTCATTGCGCAGATTGATGCCCTGGTCGCGCTTGAACTCGTCGGCCAGATAGTCGATCACGCGGCCGTCGAAATCCTCGCCACCGAGGAAGGTATCACCGTTGGTGGACTTGACCTCGAATACGCCATCCCCGATCTCGAGCACGGAGATGTCAAACGTGCCACCGCCGAGGTCATACACGGCGATGGTGCCGTGATTCTTCTTGTCCATGCCGTAGGCGAGGGCCGCAGCCGTGGGCTCGTTGATGATGCGCAGCACCTCGAGGCCGGCGATGCGGCCGGCGTCCTTGG
>CAXSEK010000036.1:0-11335 GCA_964235625.1 uncultured Acetobacteraceae bacterium | reverse complement strand
AAGCGCGGATCCGGCGATGCGCGGCAGCCGGTGGCGCAACCGGCCGTCCGCAACCAGGAAGCCGCGCCGGTACAGGACCAGGGCCAGCCCGCCTACGTTGAAGATCGCGGCCAGGCTGGTGGCCAGCGCCGGCCCGACATGCTGCAACGGGAGGAACAAAGCGAGGTTCAGCGCGAAGTTCAGCACCAGCGTGATCATGCCGATGCGCACCGGCATGGCGGTATCCCCGCGGGCGAAGAAGGCCGGTGCCAGCACCTTCACCAGCACGAAGAACGGCAGCCCGAGCGCGTAGGCCGCCAACGACTGCGAGGCGAGATAGGCGGAGCTGAGCGGAAAGGCGCCGCGCTGGAACAGCACCGCCAGGATCGGGTAGCCGGACACGATCAGCGCCAGCGCCGCCGGGATGGTCAGCACCAGGGCGAACTCCAGCGCGCGGTTCAGCGTCGCAACCGCCAACGCCGGATCGGGCCCGCGCACCTGGCGGGACAGCAGCGGCAGCAGCGCCGTGCCGACGGCCGCCCCGATGGTGCCGAGCGGCAGTTGGTTAACCCGGTCCGCATAGTACAGCAGCGAGATGGCACCCGGCGGCAGCAGGCTGCCCACGATCACGTCTACCACCTGGTTCAGCTGCATGGCGGACGCCCCCACCAGGCCCGGCGCCATCCGCCGCAGCAGGATGCGCATCGCCGGGGTCAGCCTCGGCCGGGGGAAGCCCAGCTTCATGCCCGCCCGCCGCGTCGCCCAGACCAGCAGCGCCAGCTGCGCCACCCCCGCCGTGGACACGCCCCAGGCCAGGGCGTGGCCGACCGTGGGCACGTACCGGGTCAGCCCGATCATAGCGGCGATGGAACAAACATTGTACAGCATCGGCGCGCCAGCCGCGGCGGCGAACCGGTCCAGCCCGTTCAGCACCCCCGATAACAGCGCCGCCAGGCAGATCAGGATGAGGTAGGGGAAGGTGATTCGGGCCAGGTCCACCGCGAGCTGGAACTTGCCCGGCTCGTCGATGAAGCCGGGTGCCAGCACGTGCATGATGGCCGGCATGAACACCTCGCCCAGCACCGTCAGCCCGAGCAGCCAGAAGGCGAGCACGCTGATGGCCTGCTGGGCGAAGTCCTTGGCCGCATCGTGCCCCTCCGTGGCCAGCAGCCCGGTAAATTCAGGCACGAAGGCGGCGTTGAACGCGCCCTCCCCGAACAGGCGGCGGAACATGTTGGGCAGCTTGTTGGCAACGAAGAACGCGTCCGCCACGCCCCCCGTGCCGGCAAGTGCCGCGATCAGGATGTCACGTGCGAAGCCGAGCAGGCGGGACCCCATGGTCCACCCGCCGACGGTGAGGATGCCGCGGAGCATGGGCGGTGCTTAGCAGCGGGAGGCCGGTTGTGGGAGGGCGGACCGCCATCGTCAAAGGGCGATCTGCACCGATCCAACGCCGTGGATGCCCGGATCAAGTCCGGGCATGACGGTCCAGCGTCACCGCCCAGCTTTGAACAAGGCAATCTGGTCGCGCGTGATGTCGAGGTATGTTCGCCCGAACTCGATCGATGGTTCGATGTCCTTGCTGATCTCGGGCGAGGGTTGTTCGTGTTGCTTCCATTCGTTGAAGCCGTTCAAGAACACCGTACGCGGACCAGCCCGGCGCGCGCGGGCCCACTCACGCATGTACGTGCGTCCGCCATCGCGGCCGGGTGAGCCCGCGCCACGCCACGCCGCCACCACCGTCATGCATTCGGCCACACCGTTTTCGCACGCGAGCGTCTGCGGGCCGCGATCCTCCCAACTCCAATAGCCGAAGCGGCTCAGCCCTCGTGGTCCGAGCAGCGGAGGCTGCTGGGTCAGGAAGCCCGTCATGTAGCGGACGGTGAAACGGGGATCCGTCCAAGGAGGCAGGCCGTGCTGATAGACGGACGGCGTGTCCGCATAGACGAGCAGGAGCGGCCTTCCATCGTAGTGTTCCAGCATCGGTACGAACCGTGGGTTCTCAACAAATTGGGCATGAACCTGATCGGCCTTGGCCTGCCGAGCGCCGTTGGTCGCCGCCGAATGGTCTTGTGGGAAGCCGATGAACACACTGATGTTCGGCCGCTTCGGCAGCGTCGCATAGGTCTCGGCCAGGGCGAGCGACGCCCGCTCGATGAACAAGGTCGCGTGGTTGCCCGCGCCTGTCCTGCTGTCCGTGTGGATGTTGTTCGACCAATCAAGGAAAATGTAGTCGATGCCGGCTTGGGCGAGCAGCGCCGCGTGTTGGCGGACGATGCTCTGGTTGTCGGATGCGTAGTAGCCGAGCAAGGGATGGCCCCAGGGGCGTTGTGGTCCGGGCTTCCCGCCCCAATCGGCATCGTAATGCCACAGCTCGTAAGGAACGGCGACGCGGCGTCGATCGGATGGCACGAACGGCGCGCAATTGGGAAGCGGCGCATCGGATGGCTCGCCCGAACCCAGGCCAGGAGACGCGACTGCCGCCAGGGATGATCCGACGAACGTCCGCCGGTCGAACCCGACAGGCGTTGGCATCAAGGTGCACTCCCAACTCTGGGATGTTCCGCCAATAGCCAACGGCCGGTTGCCATGCAACGGCCGTTCGAACCGAAAGCGGCGGTGGCATCGATCACGACGGCCAGCCTTTCACTGAAGTCAGTCTTTCCGTGAAGTCAGCCTTTCCGTTGAATTCGCGCCTATGAGCGGGCTGCCTACTCGTCCACGCCTGGCCGGTCCAGCAAAGCGGCCATGGAAGCGGACACGTCCGTCCGCCCGGCGAGCACGGCGGTGACGGCGGCGATGATCGGGCAGGATAAGGTGCCGGCTCGGGCGAGCAGCGCGGGGGCGGCATCCATCCCCTCGACTGCGGCCCCGATCTCGCGCCGCGCCTCCGCCACGGAAGCGCCCTGCCCGACCGCCAGCCCGAGCCGGAAATTGCGGCTGGCAGTGCCGGCGCAGGTCAGCATCAGGTCCCCCAGGCCGGACAGCCCGCTGACCGTCTCCGCCCTCCCTCCCAGCGAGACGGCCAATCGCGCGATCTCGGCCAATCCACGGGTCACCAGGGCAGCGCGCGCGTTCTCCCCCAGCCCGGCGCCGATCGCGACACCGGCGGCGATGGCCATCACGTTCTTCGCCGCCCCGCCGACCTGGGCACCGACGGGGTCGGCGCTGCCGTACAGCCGAAACTCCCGCGTCCCGAGCAGCGCCAGGAGGGTGCGGCGCAAGGCCGGGTCCGCGCTGGCGACGATGGCGGCGGCGGGCAACCTGCGGGCCAGTTCGTGCGCGAAGTTGGGCCCGGTCAGGATGGCGGTGTCGCCGCCGGCGATCTCCGCGGGGAACAGGTTGCTGCCGATCTCCAGTCCCTTCATGCACAGTACGACCGGTGCGCACGGCAAACTCAGGGCAAGCGCTGCGCGAAGGTGCTGGACCGGGGTCGCAAGCAGCACGGCCTCGGCCCGGGCCGGCAAATCGGCGGTGACGTCGATGCCGTCCGGCAGCGTCACGCCGGGCAGCCGTTGGTTGCTCCGCGTGGTAGCGATCGGGGCCGGGTTGCGCGCCCAGAGTGTCACGCGGTGCCCGGCCCCCGCACAATGCACCGCGAGCGCCGTCCCCCAGGCCCCGGCGCCGACCACGCAGATGGTCATTCCACCGTCACCCGGCTCGCGGAACAGCCCTGTCCGAGCTCGCCGTCTCCCAGCCGGGCCAGCAGCGCGGCCAACAGCTCCGGCCACTCCTCCGCCCACTGAAATGGCGGATGGCGTACCAGCAGCCCGTTGCCGTTCAGTCGCGCCGGATCGGTCGGCTCGCGCAGCCACAGCTCGGCCGCTACAACGTCGCCGATCCCGGCCAGGCGCACCGCCTCGTGCAGGGTCCGGACGGGGGCGCGGTGCTTGATCGGATACCAGGCCGCGACGATCGCCGCCGGGAACCGCTTTGCCACCGTCGCGAATGCCTCGGCCACGCGGACATGCTCGCCGTCCGCCTCATAAGGCGGGTCGATCAGCACCAACCCCCGCTTGACCCCACCCGGCGGCAGCAGCGCGCCCAGCGCTTCCCACCCGTCCCGCTCGTGCACCGCCACCTGCCGGTCCCGCGCGAAGGCCCGCCGCAGCGCACCGGCGTCCTCGGGATGGAGTTCGCAGCAGGTCAGCCGGTCTTCCGGCCGGAGCAGGGCGCGGATCAGCTTGGGCGAGCCCGGATATAGCCCTGCCGCCTCCACCAACGCCACGTAGTCGGCCAGCGGCGGTGCCGGGTCGTGCAACAGCCGGGCGATGCCGGCGCGCCACTCGCCGGTGCGCTCCGCCGGGCCAGCGAGGTCATAGCGCCCGGCGCCGGCATGGGTGTCCAGCACGGCGAAGGGCGCCGGCTTGCGCAGCAGGGCGCGCAGCAGCCAGACCAGCAGCGCGTGTTTGGTACAGTCGGCGAAATTGCCGGCGTGGTAGGCGTGTCGGTAGTTCACGCGGCACCCGCCATCTCGTCCAACGGCCAGCGGGGGCGCGGTGCGGTGTCCAGCCCATCCGCGAGGCCCAGCCGCAGCCGCTCGATGCCGGCCCAGGCCACCATCACCGCGTTGTCGCCGCATAGCCGCACGGGGGGCGCCACCAGTGGCAGGCCGTGCACCTCCGCCACGCCGCGCAGGGCGGCCCGGATCGCGCCATTGGCCGCCACGCCGCCCGCCACCACCATCGCGAGCGCGCCCGGCATGGCGGCCAGCGCGTGGCTGGCGCGGTCTGCCATCACATCGGCCACCGCCGCCTGGAAGCTGGCCGCGATATCTGCCGCATCACGCTCCGGCAGCGGGCCCGGCGGATACTTGGCGACGATCTGCGCCACCGCCGTCTTCAATCCGGAGAACGAGAAGTCGCACCCGGCCCGGCGCAGCAGCGGCCGGGGCAACTTCCAGCGCCATCCATCCCCCTTGGCCGCCAACCGTTCCACGTGCGGGCCACCCGGCCAGGGCAGGCCCAGCAACTTGCCCACTTTGTCGAAGGCTTCTCCCACCGCATCATCGATCGTGCCGCCAAGCCGTTCATATTGGCCCACACCGGACACCGCCACGCACTGGCAATGCCCGCCACTGACCAGCAGCAGCAAATAAGGGAAGTGCAGGCCATCCGTGAGCCGCGCCGTCAGCGCATGCGCTTCCAGGTGGTTCACCGCCACGAAGGGCAACCCGGCCGCCACCGCGATGCCCTTGCCGAACCCGCTCCCCACGATCAAACCCCCGATCAACCCAGGCCCCGTGCTCGCCGCCACCCCGCCCAAGCCGGACGGCGCCACCCCGGCGCGCGCCAGCACATCGTTAACCAAACCCGGCAGATGATGCAGATGGGTGCGGGCCGCGATCTCCGGCACCACGCCGCCGAATCGCGCGTGCTCGGTCTGGCTCAGCACAGCCTCCGCCAACACGGTCCCGTCCGGCGCCAAAATGGCGGCCGCGGTTTCGTCGCACGATGTCTCGATACCCAGGATGGGATTGACCATGGGATTTGTGGCCAGGCTTTCCATGTGAAGCTGAGGTGTATAGGACGCCGGTTATGCCAGACGTGAACGCTCCCGCCAGCATCCTCATGCCGCCGCGGGTCCGAGCCCATGAGCGCACCCTGCCATTGCGGGTGGGCACGCGTGGGTCGCCGCTCGCCCTTGTCCAAACGCGGTTCTTCCTCCAGCGGTTGCAAGGCTTCTGCCCCGTGTTGCGCGGCATGGACGTATTCCAGGAGCACGTCATCCGCACCACGGGGGACCGGGTGCAAGATCGCTCGCTGGCAGAGATCGGCGGCAAGGGCTTGTTCGCGAAGGAGATTCACGAGGCGCTGACCGACCGCAGGATCGATTTCGCTGTCCACAGCCTGAAGGACCTGGAGACCGCGCTGCCGCCAGGGATCGTGCTCGCCTGCACCCTGCGGCGGGAGGACGCGAGAGATGCCCTCATCCTCGGCCCGCGCTGCGGTATGGCGGACCCGGCGGCGCCGTTCGACGCGCTGCCCGCCGGTGCGGACATCGGCACCAACTCCGTCCGACGCCAGGCACAGCTGCTGCACGCCCGCCCCGATCTGCGGACGGTGCTGCTGCGCGGCAACGTGCAGAGCCGTATCGACAAGATCGCCGCCGGGGACTGCACCGCGTCATTCCTTGCGTTGGCCGGGTTGCGACGGCTGGGGATCGAGGGCAACGCGCCGGAGGGGATCGGCATCGTGGCGCTGGATCCGGACGCCATGGTGCCATCCGCCGGGCAAGGTATCGTCGGCATCACGGTGCGCGAGGACGAGACCGAGCTGCTCGACCTGTTATCTGGCATCGAGGACCCGCAGGCGCGCGCCGTGTCCACCGCCGAGCGCGCGTTGCTCGAACTGCTCGATGGCTCTTGCCGCACCCCGATCGGCGGCTATGCCCGCTTCCTCCCGACGGGCGAGCTGCACCTCACGGGCCTGGTCGCGCGGGCGGACGGCTCGTTCCTGCTCAAGCGCAGCCTGCACGGCGCCGCGCGGGACGCGTCCGCCATGGGGGCCGAGCTCGGCCGCAGCCTGCGGGCCGACAGCCCCGGCGACATCTTTGCTTGAACCCGTCCGGCCAGGCCGGGCCGTGCTGGTGACGCGGCCCGAGCCCGGTGCGACGGCGACCGCGTCGCGGCTGCACGCGGCCGGCTGGGACCCGGTGGTGGCCCCGTTTCTGACCGTGCGGCGGATGGCCACCGCCCTTCCGCGTCCTGGCCGGCTGCAGGCGGTGGTGGCGGCGAGCGGCAATGCGGTCACCCTGCCCGCCGCCTATCACACCCTGCCCTTGCTCGCGGTCGGCCATGCGACGGCGGCCCGCGCCCGCTCCGCCGGGTTCAGGACGGTCCGCAGTGCGGGTGGGGACGCCGCCGCCCTGGCCACGCTGACGGCCCGGCTGCTCGACCCGGCGGATGGCCCGATCCTGCTGGCCACGGGGCGCGGCCAGGGCACGGCCCTCGCCCGGGCGTTGCGCCGGGGTGGCTTCCTGGTATCCCGCCGCGCAGTGTATGCGGCGGCCCCAGTGCGCCGGTTTCCGCAGCCGGCGGCAGACGCGGTGGTGCGCGGGCTGCACGCCGCCCTGTTCTTCTCCGCCGAGACGGCACATACTTTTGCCCGCCGCCTGCCGGCAGCGTTACGCCCTTGCCTCAGCCGCACGGATGCGGCTGTGATCGGCCAAGGAGCCGCTGAAGCGTTGCGGCACTTGCCGTGGCGTGCTCTCCGTGTCGCTGTACGGCCCACTCAGGACGAGGTTCTGGCTCTCCTATGACCGATGACGCTCCCAAGCCGGCCAATGAACCGGTGAAGCCTGCCACCGCTGCGGTTCCGCCGGCCCCGAAGATGACCCCGCCGCCGGTCCGGCCGATCACACCGCCCCTCGCGGCCACGCCGGCGAAACCCGCCATACCACCGGCCAGCCCGGCACAGCCCGCGCCGCGGCCAGCGACACCCACGACGAGCAACACCCCTACGCCGCCGGAGAAAGACGGGCGGGCGCCGCTTTGGGGCCTGGTCGCCGTGTTGGCGATCGCCCTGATCGTCGCCGGCTACTACATCCTGCGGCAAGGGACGGCGGCGTCCGACCAGGTGGCGCAGATGCAAGGCAAGCTCGATTCGCTAGGCCAGCGCGCGGCGGCGCTCGAGGCCCGTCCCCTGCCGCAGCCGCCACCCCCACCGCCACCACCCACTGATCTGCGCCCGCTGGACCAGCGGTTGACGGCCCTGGAGACCAAGCTCGCCCCCGTGGCACAGCTGGACCAGGCGGGACAGCAGCAGATCGCCTCGCTGGCCGGACGCATCGACTCGATCGATGCGCGGCAGACCTTGCTGGGCACGCTCGAGCAGACCGACATCGGCAAGGTGAACCAGCAGATCAAGGACGGGATCGGCAAGGTCTCGGACCAGCAAAGTGCGGATACCGCCAAGCTGGCCGGCCAGGAATCCGTCGATATCGGCAAGGTCAACGCCCAGTTGGCCGCGATGACTGCGCGGCTGGACACGGCGGCCACTGCAGCCAACCAGATCAACGCGCTGGACGCCCGCCAAACCAAGCTCGCGCAGTTGCAGGAGGCAGCCGGGGCGCTCGCCGCCGGCCGGCCACTCGGCGCCATCTCGAACGCCTCCCCAGCCCTGGCCCAATTTGCCACCAAGGCACCGCCGACCGAGGCCGATCTGCGGCTCTCCTTCGACCAGGCCGCTGCCAGCGCCCGCAAGGCCGGCCAGCCTTATGCCGATACCCAGCCCTTCCTGTCCCGGCTATGGGACCGTGCCCAGTCCGGCCTGGTGGTGCGCGAGGGTGACCGGGTAATCGTGGGTGACGCCGTGTCCGGCGTGCTGGACCAGTCCAAGCAACTGCTCGACGCCGGGAACCTGCCCGGCGCGGTGGCCGCGCTCGACGGCCTGGCTGGCCCGGCGGCGGCGGCGATGGCGCCGTGGCGGGCGAAGGCGCAATCCTTGCTCGATGCGCGCACGGCCTTGATCGCGGCGGCGCACGGCTGATGCGCAGGACCCTGACATTCCTGGTGGTCGCGGCCGTACTGGTGGCACTTGCCTGGTGGCTCATCGACTTGCCCGGCACCCTGACCGTCGGGGTCGGCACCGTGACCATGACGGCGCCCACCTCGCTTGCGCTGCTCGCGGTCGGGCTCCTGGTCATCGTGCTCTACCTCCTGTTCGCCCTGCTCGTGGGGCTGATCGGGCTGCCTAAGCGCTCCCGCCGGATGCGGCTCGCGCGCGACCGCGACCGGGGTGACATCGCGGTCAACCGCACGTTGCTGGCGTTGGCCGGGGGCGACCCTGATGCCGCACGCAGCGAGGCCCAGCGCGGCCGGCGCCTGCTGGGCGACACGCCGCAAACCCTGTTGCTGGCCGCCTACGCCGCCCGGCTGGGTGGTGACGCCGCGGAGGCGGACGAGGCGTTCAACCTGCTGGCCGATCGCAAGGACGGCGCCTTCCTCGGGCTGCGCGGCCTGTATCAGGGCGCCGTGGCCCGCGGCGATTGGGACGCCGCCAACGCCCTCGCGCGCCAGGCGGGCGAGGTAAACCCGAATGCACCCTGGCTGCGAGCGGAGCGCGAGCGGCTGGCGATCCGTTCTGGCTCCTGGAAGGAAGCCTTGTCGCTGGCCGGCAGCGGCACGCCCGTCGCCGCACTCGGCACGGCAGCCGCCGACGAGGAAATGGACGTGGCAAAAGCCCGCCGTCTGGCGCAGCAGGCGTTCCAGGCCGATCCGGCCTTCACCCCCGCCGCCCTCGCCTACGCGCGCCGCCTCCGCGAGTCCGGCCGCGAGAAGCGGGCCCAGGACGTACTGCGCGTGAGCTGGAGCAAGAACCCGCACCCGGCGATCGGTGCGGCTGCCCTGGCCGGCGGCGGCTTCATCTCCCGCGAAGGCCGTGCGGAATGGCTGACCGAGGCGAACCGCATGCATCCCGAGAGCCTGCTGCTGCGCGCCCAAGCCGCGCTGGATGCGGGCAACCTGCCGGGCGCCCGCGGCTTTGCCGAAGCCGCCCGCGACGGCGGCCTGGAGGAGCGGCGCGTCTGGCTGCTACTCGCCACCATCGCGACCAAGGCGGACGAACCGGACACCGCCTCCGACGCCCTGCGCCGGGCCGCCAACGCGCCGACGGACTCGCACTGGCGCTGTGAGGCGTGTGGCTCCCCGCAGGCCGACTGGCATCCGGTGTGCAACCGGTGCGGCGAGGCCGGCAAGATCACCTGGGGATCGAGCGTCGGCCGTGGCGCGAGCCAGCCCGCAATTGGAAGCGACGGAGGCTTCGCGATCCTGCCGTGAGCGTCGCCGACACGGTGCGGCTAGCAGCGCACCAGGGGCGGCAGCAGGCCGAGCGGGTCGACCGCAATCCCATCTACCAACACGGCGAAGAACACGTGCGTGCCATAGGTCACCCCCGTACGCGCCACGTGCCCGAGCGGCTCCCCTGCCGCCACGGTGCGTTTCCCCTCCGCGATCGCCGGCACCAAATTTCCGAGATGGGCATACAGCGTAATCATCCCGCCCGCATGGCCGAGATGCATCGTGACGCCACCAAGGCCCTGCCGCTTGATCACCAGCACCGTCCCCGCCGCCGCCGCATGCACCAGCGCCCCTGCCGGCGCCGGCAAGTCGATCCCGTTGTGGAAGCCAGCGGGTGCGTGCGGGCCCACCGCGTGACGCCAGCCGAACGGCGAGGACACGCAAGCCGGGGTGACGGGAGACTGCAGCACGGGCGCGGGCTGCGCCGCGCTGGCGCCCGCCGCCGCGCAGAACCCAACTACCAAACCCAAACGCGTCGCCATCATGCCCTGCCCACCGTATGCCACACCTTGCGCAGGGCACGTAGTGCACCGGCCACAGAGACAATCTAGCCTCCCACCCGATGGTGCGCTTCCTCCTCCGCCGGCTGGTGCTGGCCGTCCTCGTCTGCCACCGTGCTGCTGGTGGCGTTCGCGCTCACCCGGCTGTCCGGGGACGTGGCCGTGGCGATCGCCGGGCCACAGGCGACGGCGGCCGACGTGGAGACGATCCGCCATGCCAACGGGCTGGACCGGCCGCTACCCGAGCAGTTCCTGCACTGGGCCAAGGCCGCCGCCACCGGTGATTTCGGCCGCTCCTTCCTTTATCGCGCGCCGGTGGGGGGCCTGGTGCGCCAACGTCTGCTGGTGACGCTGACGCTGGGCGTATCCGGCCTGCTGATCGCGCTGCTGGTCTCGCTGCCGCTCGGCGTCGTGGCGGCGATGAACGAGGGTCCCGCGCTGGACCGGATGCTGATGCTGGTGGCGCTGGCCGGCCAGGCGGTGCCCTCCTTCTGGCTAGGCCTGCTGCTGATCATCTGGGTCGGGCTCGATCTCGGCTGGCTGCGGGTCAACGGCTTGGATGATTGGACCGGTTACATCCTTCCGGCCATCACCCTCGCCTTCTCGGCCATCCCCGCAATGATGCGGCTGACCCGGTCCGGCATGGTGGACGCCCTGCACGCCGACTACATCCGCACTGCCCGCGCCAAGGGCCTGAGCCGTCTCAGCATCGTCGGCAAGCACGCACTGCGGAACGCGGCCATGCCGTTGGTCGCGATCGCGGCGGTTCAGCTCGGCTCATGCTGGGCGGCTCAATCGTGGTGGAGGCGGTGTTCAACCTGCCCGGTCTGGGCTACCTGGCCTGGGAGAGCATCAGCAAGAACGACTTCCCCGTCGTCCAGGCGGTGGTGCTGATCCTAGCCCTGATCTACGTGGCCCTCATGCTCGCGGCCGACTTGCTGAACGCCCTGCTCGACCCCCGGCTGCGCACCGCGTGACTTCCCTTCCTGCTCCCTCTCCCCCTGGCAGAGGCCCGGGGTGAGGGAACTGCTGGCCGACACGGTCGCAGTGATGTATC
>CAXSEK010000035.1:0-11377 GCA_964235625.1 uncultured Acetobacteraceae bacterium | reverse complement strand
CCTTAAGAAGCGGCTTCATGCGGGTTCCTTGATCTGCTTGCCTTGGTGGGCCGGGCGTCGACCGCCCGGCAAGCGATTGGTCGCACGCCGCCGCAAGGCCAGCAAGCGACGTTTCATGAGCGTTATTTGCCGTCCATTTCAGGCGGAGCTGAGCGCCTCGGTGGCCGCGATGGCGCTAAGGTTGACGATGCCGCGCGCGGTGACGCTCGGCACCAGGACGTGGAGCGGGCGGCTCATGCCCAGCAGGATCGGACCGACCGGCAGGCCGTCGCCGCTGGCCTTCAGCATGTTGAAGGCGATGTTGGCGGCGTCCAGGCCCGGCATCACCAGCAGGTTGGCCGTGCCCGACAGCCGGCTGTCGGGCACGGCGCGGTCCCGGATCGCCTCGCTGAGGGCCGCGTCGGCGTGCATCTCGCCGTCCACCTCCAGCTCCGGCGCCTGGTCCCGGATCAGGCCCAAAGCCCGGCGCATCTTGCGGGCGCTGGTGGAGTTGCCGGCGCCGAAGGAGGAGTGGGACAGCAGCGCCGCCTTCGGGACGATGCCGAAGCTTTTCACCACTTCGGCGGCCAGCAGCGTCATCTCCGCGACCTCCTCGGCCGTGGGGTCGATGGTGACGTGGGTGTCGCAGAAGAACAGTGCGCCGTTGTTCAGGATCAGCGCCGACAGCGCGTAGACGCGCGAGACGGTGGAGCGCTTGGGGACGATCGGCATCGCGTAGGTGAGGTGGCGGGTCCAATCGCCGGAGCCGCCGACGATCGCCGCGTCCGCCTGGCCCGAATGCAGCAGCATGGAGGCGACCACCGTCACGCGGTTGCGCATGCGCCGGGCCGCGGCGTCCGCCGGGACGCCGCGGCGCCCGACCAGACGCTGGTAGGCGGCGATCAGCGGGTCGAACACCTCGTGGTCGAGCGCCGGGTCGAGCACGCGGACGCTCTGCTTCAGGTCCAGGCGCAAGCCCATCTCGGCCACGCGGGAGGCGATGACGCCGCGGCGGCCGATCAGGATGGGTTGGGCGATGCCCTCGTCCACGATGGTTTGGGCAGCGCGCAGCACGCGCTCGTCCTCGCCGTCGGCGTAGACGATGCGGCGCGGGGCCTTGCGGGCGGCCTCGAACACCGGGCGCATCAGCTGGCCGGAGCGGTAGACGAACACCTCGAGCTCGCGGCGGTAGGCGGCGAAATCCTCGATCGGGCGGGTGGCGACCCCGGTGCGCATCGCGGCCTGGGCGACGGCGGGGGCGATCTGCAGGATCAGCCGCGGGTCGAACGGTTTCGGGATGATGTAGTCGGGGCCGAACACGGGGGCGGCGCCGCCATAGGCCGCGGCGACCACCTCGCTCGCCTCCACCCGGGCCAGCACGGCAATGGCCTCGACGCAGGCGACCTTCATATCCTCGTTGATGGTGGTGGCCCCCACGTCCAGCGCGCCGCGGAAGATGAAGGGGAAGCAGAGCACGTTGTTGACCTGGTTCGGGTAGTCGCTGCGCCCGGTCGCGACGATGGCGTCAGGCCGGGCGGCGCGCACCGCCTCCGGCAGGATCTCGGGCTCCGGGTTGGCCAGCGCCAGGATCAGCGGCTTGTCGCCCAGGGAATACAGCCATTCCGCCTTCAGCACGCGCGGAGCGGACAGGCCGAGGAAGATGTCCGCACCCGGCAGTGCCTCCGGCAGGGTGCGGGCGTTGGTCTCATTGGCGTAGTTTGCCATATTCGGCAGCATGTCCGGGTCGCGCCCGGCGTAGATCACGCCCTTGATGTCGGTCAGGGTGACGTTCTTGGGGTTCAGCCCCATCGCGACCAGCAGGTCCACGCAGGCCAGCGCCGCGGCGCCGGCGCCGGAGGTGACGAGGCGCACGTCCTCCAGCCGCTTGCCCTGCAGCTCCAGCCCGTTGCGGACGGCGGCGGCGACGATGATGGCGGTGCCGTGCTGGTCGTCGTGGAACACGGGGATGGACATGCGGTCGCGAAGCCGGCGCTCGATGTCGAAGCACTCCGGGGCCTTGATGTCCTCGAGGTTTATGGCGCCGAAGGTGGGCTCCAGGGCCGCGACCACTTCGATGAAGCGCTCGGGGTCGGAGGCGTCCACCTCGATGTCGAAGCAGTCGATGCCGGCGAATTTCTTGAAGAGCACGGCCTTGCCCTCCATCACGGGCTTGCCGGCCAGGGCGCCGATATTGCCCAAGCCGAGCACGGCGGTGCCGTTGGAGATGACGCCGACCAGGTTGCCGCGGGCGGTGTAGTCGTAGGCGGTCAGCGGGTCGGCCTTGATCGCCTCGCAGGCGGCGGCGACGCCGGGGGAGTAGGCAAGTGCCAGGTCCCGCTGGGTCGCCATGCGCTTGGTTGGCACCACCTCCAGCTTCCCCGGGCGGGGGAAGCGGTGATAGTCCAGAGCGGCCTTCCTGAAGTCCTCGTCCATCGCCATTTCGCTCCCTACGGCCCTCAGTTACCGGCGCGGCGGGTAAAGATGCAACCTGGCACCTTGGGCGGGACACTTGGCAAGCGAGGCACGGATATGCGGTCGAGAAGACTCGAACTTCCACAGGGTTTCCCCCACAAGCACCTCAAGCTTGCGCGTCTACCATTTCGCCACGACCGCACCGTGGGCAGCGGCGTATAGCGGATGGACACGATGGTATCAACAGGGGCGGTCTCACCAGCGGCGGGCGTGGCCTGGCGCGTGTCGGACGCGCTGGTGAACTACCCGGCGGCGCTGGACGCGATGCAGGACCAAGCGGCCGGCATCCGGGCTGGGGAAGCGGCGGAGACGGTGTGGCTGCTGGAGCACCCGCCGCTCTACACCGCCGGAACCAGCGCGCAGCCCGGCGACCTGTCCAACCCGCTGGGCTTCCCCGCCTATGCCGCCGGGCGGGGCGGGCAGTGGACGTATCACGGGCCCGGGCAGCGCACGGCCTACGTGATGCTGGACTTGACCCGGCGGCACGGGCTGATCGCGGCGCGGGATGTGCGGGCTTATGTCTGGGGGCTGGAGGAGTGGGTGATCCGGGCGCTCGGCAGCCTGAACGTGCGGGGGGAGCGGCGGACGGGCCGGGTGGGCATCTGGGTCGCCGGGGCGGAAAGCGAGGCCAAGATCGCGGCGATCGGGGTGCGGGTGACGCGTTGGGTGAGCTGGCACGGGATCGCGGTGAACGTGTCGCCGGATCTCGGGCATTTCGGCGGGATCGTGCCGTGCGGGATCCGGGAGCATGGGGTGACGAGCCTGGAGGCGCTCGGGCGGACAGCGACGCTGGAGGATATGGACCTGGCGTTGCAGGGAGCTTGGGCAGGGGTGTTCGGCTGACGGGCTACCTGACAGCGTTCAGCCGCAATCGTTCCTTCATCGTGGCGGCCACCGACTCCGCCTTCAGCCTGCCCCGGTGGCGCCGGCCGACCCAGACGACGTTATTCTCGTCCGGCCCCTGGACGGCCAGGGAAACGGCGTCGGCGTTGTCGAACCCGATTGCCAGGATCGTCCGATCATCCAGGAGCGGGCACCCAGCCAGAAGATAATGGCCGCGTAGATGCCTTGCTCGAACAGGTAGCGGAGATCGGTGATCCAGGTCAGCCACGCCAAATGGACCCCGTCACCCGTGGTGCCGAAACCCCGCACCACGCCGTCGACGACCGACAAGAGGACGCTCATTGCCACGCACACCACGAAGGCGTTCAGCGCCAGCCTCGTCAGCCGCCTCCCGCCACCGCGCGCCACGAACGTTGCCGTCCCCCCCAACGATGCCTTTGCCAAACCGCGCCGTCGCGCTCGCGTTTACGGCTCGACACGATGTTAGGCGGTGGACATGACAAAATTACCCAAAAAGGGCGATAAGGTCGAGTGGGGCGCGTCCCAGGGCAAGGTGAAGGGCGAGGTCGAGAAGATCGTCACCAGCGACACGAAGATCAAAAGTCACGTGGCGAAAGCGACCAAGGAGGCGCCGCAGGTGCTGGTGCACAGCGACAAGACGAAGGCGAAGGCGGTGCACAAGCCGGAAGAGTTGAAGAAGGCAAAGTGAGGGCGCGGCCGGCTGGGGCTGACCGGAAGGGACACATTGTTTGCCGGCTACGCGGTGCTGGCTTTAGTGATCGCCAGTGGGGCCCCGTGCCGTTTGCCGAAGCGTGGGACGTGTCGCTCACATCGGTCCTCGCGTCCCTTGCCCGGCCCGGCGGAGGTCCGGACGGGCGAGGCGCGAGGGATCAATACGGCGGGTAGAAGAAGGGTCGGCCGTAGAAATAGGGGCGTGGATACAGCACGGCGGGGCCGGGATAGTAGGGATAGGGAGCGTAGGCCGGAGGGTAGCCGACCGGGGGATAGGACGCGACAGGATAGCTGGGCCCGGCGGTGCCTGGTGCCCCGTAACCCTGCGCCGGGTCGCCGGGCGCAGGGTAGCCGGGCGCGGCAGGCCGCGCTGTGGCCGCGTAGCCGGACGCCTGTGGAGGCTGGGCTGGCGGCAGGCGGAACGGTGCCGGGGTCAGGCCAGGCCCGCTCAGCTGCGCCTGGTTCAAGCTCTCGACCTGCGCGTCACCAGTGTTGTTGCCCGCATCATTGCGGTGATCCACGTTGGCGTATGGATTGTTGGCGTTTGCAGCCGACGCCGCCAGCGGTGCTGCCAAAGCCAGTCCCGCGCCCATGATGGCGAGTGTCTTCATCTGCCTCTCCTTGCGCTCCGACGGAAGCGATTGGTTATCGCGGACGAACGCCGGAATGCCGATCTTGGTTCGGACCGAGACATTCGCGACGGTGCACGTGTCCGTGCAGGGCGAGACCGGATGATGCCGACGACCCTTGGCTTTGACTAAGATGGTGGGATGGAGCCAGCCCTAAATCATGATCGTAGAGTGGGCTTCAGCGCGCCGTCGCCGGATCAAGTATAAGGCTCGTTAATACGGGAGTAAGCAAGGCTTACACCCGCCGGATGAAACCGGGCTCCGCCGGTGGGTCCGCCCAGTCCTCCTCGATGCGGCTCACGCTGGCCAGCCATGGACCGCGGCGGCAGACGCGCAGCAGTTCCTCCACGGCGTCGGTATTGCCGTAGACCAGCGCCTCGACCGCGCCGTCCGCGCGGTTGCGAACCCAGCCGGCGACGCCAAGCGCCCGGGCTTGGACCACCATCCAGTCGCGGTAGCCCACGCCCTGGACGCGGCCCTGGATCACCACCTGCTTCGCCCTCATCGCACCAGCGCCATGAACCGGGTGCTTTCCTCGAGTTCCGCCAGGATCTTGGCCCGGCGTGCGGCGGCGAGCGAGTCCACGCCCCACAGCTCCACTTGGTAATCCTCGTCCACGCAGGCCACGGTCTGGGCCGCGACCGGGCCCAGGGTGCCGCGCGCTACCGCCAGGCCCAGCACCAGGCTGCCGAGCGCCGGGACGACGATACCGAGTCCGGCCAGGGTCCAGCCGTTCTCCGCCGCCACCGCGCGGTGCAGGGCCGCCAGGGCCGCCGGGTGCTGCTTCACGTGCATGATCCCGGACGTGACTGCGAGCGCGGCGCCGAGCTCCTGCCGTGCCCAATCCAGCCAGGGGCGCCAGGCCTCGTCCTGCCGCAGGACCAGTTCCGGCGGGCGGTCGGCCTGGTAGCAGAGCAAGTCGGTCTCGCCGTAGGCCGCGATGGCCGCCGCGGTCGGTGCCGGGTCCGGCACGATGCGGAGCTGCGCGGTGCCGGCCAGGCGGGTGAGCGGGACGTCGGTGTAGTCCATCTCGCCCGTGGCGGCGCCGGCGGCCTGCCACTCGGCTGCGACCGCCTCGGCCAACGCGGGTTGCGGCACCAGCAGCGCCGGGCCGGACGGAATGCGCAGCGGCTTGCCGTCAAGCAGGACGCGCCAGCCGCCTTCGGCCGGCGCGGCCTGCGCCGTGGTCCAGACGCGCTTCACCTCAGGAAGCTCCGCAGCAGGTCGGCGGGTTTGGGCGGCTTGTTGCTGGCCGTGACGGCCACCGGCAGCGGCCCGGTGCGCCCGTCCCGCGCCGCCGTAAGCTCCGGCGTGCAGCTGTCGGACGGGCCGGCGAGGCCGCCGATGGTGACGCTGGTCCGGCCCGCCGCCGGGTCCAGGCTGACGGCCGGGTTGCGCAGCTTGCCCTCGACCTGGATCGGGGCGGACACGCCGGCGCTCCCCACCCGCAGCAGGGGGCGGAGATGCAGCGCCAGCGTCTCGTCGCCGAGGTTGACGGTACCGCCCCCCGCCAGCTCGAGCCGCGCCGTGTCGAGCTTGAGCGCGGAGAGAGTGACGATCCCGGCATCGGCGTCGGCGCGGATGGCGAGGCAGCGTATGTGGCTGCGTCCGCCCGGGTCGAGGCCGGCGCCGGCCTGCTTCACCAGGCTGCCGATCGTGGCGGCGAGCGCGTCGTTGGCGATCTCGCCATCCACCAGCGCCAGGCCGACATGGCCCCCCAGCGTGGCGGCCAAGGCGTGCGGCGACTGGCCGGCGGCGTGGAGCACGACGTCCAGCTCGGCGAGGCCGCTGGAGCCCCCGGGCAGGCCGGCCGCGCGCAGGGCGCCGTCCAGCGAGAGGTCCGCCGAGCGCAGGTTCAGTGCAACCGGGGGGGATGCGGCGCGGGCGTCCAGGCTGGCCGAGAAGTCCACATGGCCGCCGGGGGTGGACAGCGAGGCCTGTTGCAGACGGCCGATGCCATCCTGCAGCGAGAGGTGGCCGGTAGCGCCGTGATAGTCCACGCCACCCCAATGCAGGGTGTCCACGCTGAGCTGCAGGTCCGCATCCGCGCGGCGCAGGGCGTCCCATGGGAGGGGGGTGGTGGAGAAGACCGGGCCGGGTGCCGGCGCTGCGATGATGGCGGGGCCAGATGCCGGGACCGGAACGGGCGGAGCCGGCGGGGGCTGCGCCGTCCGTAGGGCCGAGCGGATGGCGTCCGCGTCCAGCCGGGTCGAGACGAGCGTGCCGCGGATGGCGGGCCGGGGTGCCGTGGCAATCGCGACATCGCCCCTCGCGTCGCCGAACGGGGAGGACACGGCGAGGGCCCGCAGCGAAATCCCTTGCCCCGCCGGAAGCAGGCCGGAGGCGACGTGCCACGGGCCGCCGAACACCCCACCCTCCGCCTCCAGCCGTGCCGCCTGCCCGGCGGGCCAGGTGAGCGTGAGCCGCCCTAGCGTGGCGCCGGGGACCAGGGTGCCGAGGTCGGACGGCCCAACCTGCAGCGCGATGTCCTGCGGCAAGCCACCCGCCGGCAGCAGCGTGCCGGCGAACTGGATGTCGTGCAGCGGCGGCAGGCCCGGCTGTCCGAGCAGGGTGCCGAACCGGGCCAGGTCGGGCACGTGCGCCTCCAGCCGGCCGGCGGCGCTGCGGGCTGGCGGGTCCACTTGGCCGTCGAACGCGACCGTCGCGTCGCCGGCGGAGGCGGCGAGCTTGACGGGCCAGGGGCCGGGGGCCGTGCCGGTCAGCTGCGCCCAAGTGCCGAGGGTCGAGTCCACCCGGATATCGGTGCCGAGGACCTGCGCCTGGGCCAGGATGTGCGCGGGGCCGGCGCCAAGGTCGAGCGTCGCATTCGGCAGCTCGGCAATGTGGACCTGGCCGGTCACGCCATCATGCCAGGTGACCCGGCCGGATTGGACGCGCAGGCTGTCCAGTTGGGTCTGCAGCCGGGGGCCGGAGCCCGCGGGGCCAGCGGGACCCGAGGCTGCCGGGCGGTCGAACTGCCAGTTGCCGCGGCCGTTCGCGTCCGTCTCCAGCAGGATGTCCGGACGGACCAGCGTGACGCTGGCGACCTCGATCCGGCGGGACAGCAGCGGCAGCAGGTCAAGCCGTGCCTCCAGCCGGGCCACGGCCACCATCTGCGGCCGCGAGCCGCCCGGCATGTTGGCGAAGGAGACGTCCTCCGCCTCCATCACCGGTTGCAGGCCCCAGCTGATCCGCATCGGGCCGGCCAGCGTCAGCTCCCGCCCGGTCGCCCGGCGCACGGCGTCCACGATGCGGCCGCGCTGGCTTGCCGGGTCGAACGAGAGGGCGGCCACCGCCACCCCGCCCGCGACCAGGATCAGCACCGAAGCGACGGCGATCGGCCAGCGTCTTGCCATGCGTATTCCCTGCACCACGAGCCTTATCTAGGGAAGCGGTCCGTCCACGTCACCGCCGGGGTGGGCGGGGCTTGGAAACCGAGTGTTTCGAAGCTGCCGCGCATGTGGGGGGGCAGCCCGGCCGACACCTCCAGCATGCCGCCCGCCGGGTGGGGCAGCAGCAGGGTGCGGGCGTGCAGATGCAGCCGGTCCGACAGACCCTCCACGAAGCTGCCGCCGGTGCCGTTGTCCCGCGGCTCGGCGTATTTCTCATCGCCGACGATGGGGGTGCCCAGGCTGACGCAGTGCACGCGCAGTTGGTGGGTGCGGCCGGTGAGCGGCTGCAGCTCGAGCCAGGCGAGCTTGCGGCCCGCCGTGTCCAGCAGGCGGTAGTTGGTGTAGGCGCGCTGGCCGTCCTTATCCTTGCGATCGGTCACCACCGTGCGCTCGCCGAACGCGCTGGACACGCGTTTCAGCGGCTGGTCGATCTGCCCGTCCTCGGGGACGGGGTTGCCGACGACGATGGCCCAGTAGGTCTTGGTGACGTCCCGGCTGCGGAAGGCCGCGGCGAGCTTGGCGGCGATGCCCGGCGAGCGGGCGAGCACGATCACGCCCGAGGTGTCGCGGTCCAGCCGGTGCACCAGGCGGGGGCGGTGGCCGCCATCGGGGCGCAAGGCATCCAGCATGCCGTCCAAATGCCGGGTGATGCCGGGCCCGCCCTGGGTCGCGAGGCCGGAGGGCTTGTTCAGCACGATGAGCTGGTCGTCGCGGTGGAGCACCATGCGCTCCATCTCCTTGACGTCCGCCGGGGTGACGCTCGGGGCGCGGACCTCGGTTTCCCGGTCCGCGGGGGCGGAGGGCATCGGGGGCACGCGCACGGCCTGGCCGGCAGTGAGGCGCGCGGAGGCCTCGACACGGTGGCCGTCCACGCGGACCTGGCCGGTGCGGCAGAGCTTCTGCAGCGCACCCTGGGTGAGTGCGGGGAAGCGGCGGCGGAGGAAGCGGTCGAGGCGGGAGTCGGCCTCGTCCTCGGTGACGGTTTGGATGCTGACGGTCACGAGGGTCTCGCTGGGGATGCTGGGGACGTGGTGCGCAGCTCGGCCCAGTGGGCCATGCGGCGGGCGATCTCGCGCTCGAAGCCGCGGTCCACCGGGCGGTAGAAGGCGGCGCGTGCCATGCCCGGCGGGAAGTAGTCCTGGCCCGAGAACGCCTCCTCGGTGTCGTGGTCGTAGGCATAGCCGGCACCGTAGCCGAGCTCCTGCATCAGGCGGGTGGGGGCGTTCAGGATGTGGGCGGGTGGGGCCAGGCTGCCGGTGTCCTTGGCCGCGCGCATCGCCGCCTTGAAGCCAGCATACACGGCGTTCGATTTCGGCGCCGTGCCGAGATAGACGACGGCCTGGGCGATGGCGAGCTCACCCTCCGGGCTGCCTAGCCGCTCGTAGGTCTCCCAGGCGAGCGTTGCCTGCACCAGCGCCTGTGGGTCCGCCATGCCGATGTCCTCGGAGGCGAAGCGTACCAGGCGGCGAGCGATGTAGCGGGGGTCCTCACCGCCGGTGAGCATGCGGGCGAACCAGTAGAGGGCGGCATCCGGGTCCGAGCCACGCAGCGACTTATGCAGGGCGGAAATGAGGTTGTAGTGCTCCTCGCGGTCCTTGTCGTAGAGCGCGGCGCGCTTGGCCAAAAGGGCAGAGAGCGCCGCCGGGTCGAGCGCGGGCGTGCCCGGGGGGAGCGCCTGGAGCTGCTCGGCCATGTTCAGCAAGTAGCGCCCGTCCCCGTCGGCCATGGCGCGCAGCACGGCACGGGCCGCATCGGTCAACGGCAGGGAGTGCTCGGCTTCGACCCGGCCCAGCAGGCAGCCGAGCGCCGAATCGTCCAGGCGGCGGAGCACCAGGACCTGGCAGCGCGACAGCAGGGCGCCATTCAGCGCGAAGGAGGGGTTCTCGGTCGTGGCGCCGACCAGGACGACGGTGCCGTCCTCCACCACGGGCAGGAAGCCGTCCTGCTGGGCGCGGTTGAAGCGGTGGATCTCGTCCACGAACAATAGGGTCGCCTGCCCGGTGGCGCGGCGGCGGCGGGCGTCCTCGAACACCCGCTTGAGGTCAGCGACGCCGGAGAACACGGCGGAGAGCTGGATGAAGTGCAGGTGCGCGGCCGTGGCCAGCAGCCGGGCGATGGTGGTCTTGCCGACGCCGGGCGGCCCCCAGAAGATCAGCGAGGCGAGCGATCCGCGGCCGAGCATACGGGTGATGGTGCCGTCCGGGCCGAGCAGGTGATCTTGCCCCACCACGTCGGCCAGGGACAGGGGGCGCAGGCGGTCGGCCAACGGTGCGGTGGCCGAGGGGGGAGCGGCTTGCGGCTCCGTCGCGAACAGGTCTCTGGCGGTCACGACACCGCGGCGCTGCAGGCGGGGGCGGCGTTGTAGGTGCTCTCCCCCTTCCCCGTCTCATCGTCCAGCGTGAAGGCGACGTCCCCTAGGGTAACGGCCGCCCAGGTGCCGTCCTCGTAGCCGGTCAGCGTGCCACCGTTGTCGATCGGGTGGGTGGCGAGGCTGCCGCTATAATCCTGCCGCAGCAGCTTGCCGCAGAGGGCGAAGGGCAACTTGTCCATGGTCGGGACGGCTGCGGTGAAGCTGTCATCCATGTGCGTCGCGTCTACGTGCAGCGTGCCTGCCAAGACACCGCCCAGATACACGGCGATGGTCTCTTCCCGCTGTCCGGCGCTGAGGTGGTCGGCGATGGTGATCGTCGTGCGGCGCATAGGCTCCGCGAAGGTGGTGGTGGCCAGCAACACCCCAGCCGCGGCTAGCAGTGCCACGCGGCCGGGTGCCGTCATGACCTAAGCCATCTGCTCCACAGCCAGGTCGGGCCGAGGGCCACTGTCCAGGCCCTTGGCCGCCGGGTCCCGCTCGACCAGCTCGATCACCGCCATGTCCGCGGCGTCCCCATAGCGCATGCCGGCCTTGAGCACACGGGTGTAGCCGCCTTCGCGGGCCTTGTAGCGCGTGGCCAGAGTGTCAAACAGCTTGGCCACGATCTTCTCGTCGCGCAGCTGGGCATAGGCCTGGCGCCGGGCATGCAGGCCGCCACGCTTTCCGAGGGTGATCAGCTTCTCCGCGACCGGCCGCAGCTCCTTCGCCTTGGGCAGGGTCGTGGTGATCTGCTCATGCTTGAGAAGCGCAACGGCCATGTTGCGGAACATGGCGAAGCGATGGCTTGTGGTGACGCCGAGCTTTCGGCCGGCCACTCCGTGACGCATCTACTTAATCCTTAAAACGGCTCATCCAGCCGCTTGGCCAGATCTTCGATGTTTTCGGGCGGCCAACCGGCGACGCTCATGCCGAGGGCGAGGCCCATGTTGGTCAGGACCTCCTTGATCTCGTTCAGCGAC
>CAXSEK010000034.1:0-11398 GCA_964235625.1 uncultured Acetobacteraceae bacterium | reverse complement strand
CCCCGCGCCGGCTCGGCGATCAACCGCACGCTCCCGCCCGCAGCGGCCGACGCGCCGCTGATCACCCGGCTGGAGGCAGTCGGCGCGATCCTGGTCGGCGCTTTGAACATGGGCGAATACGCCTATGATTTCACGGGTGAAAACCTGCACGACGGCCCGTCCCGCAACCCGCACGATATTACCCGCATGGCCGGCGGATCCTCCGGCGGGTCGGGCGCAGCCGTGGCTGGCGGCCTGGTGCCAATCGCACTCGGCTCGGACACCAACGGCTCCATCCGGGTGCCCGCGTCGCTCTGCGGCCTCTGGGGGCTGAAACCGACTTATGGCCGGCTGCCACGTCACGGCACCTTCCCGTTCGTGTCCGCTCTGGACCATCTCGGCCCGCTCGCCCGCTGCGTCACGGACCTCGCTTTGGCCTACGACGCCATGCAAGGTCCGGACGAAGCCGACCCGGCCTGCGCGCCGCGCCCCGCCGACCCGTCCCTCCCGTCGCTGGACAGTGGCATCGCCGGCCTGCGCATCGCCGTCGCCGGCGGCCACTTCCAGCGTGGCGCATTCCCCGAGATGCTGGCCGCGCTGCACAAAGTCGCCGGCGCGCTAGGCGCCACGCGAGAAGTGGAACTGCCCGGCGCCGCCCAGGCCCGCGCCGCCGCCTACGTGATCACCGCAACCGAAGGGGCGGCCCTCCACCTCGAGCGCTTGCGCACCCAACCCGCCGCGTTCGACCCGGCCGTGCGCGACCGTCTGCTCGCCGGCGCGCTCGTTCCTGCAGTGCACGTAGCCCGGGCGCAGAAGATCCGCCGCCAGTTCCAGGCCGCGGTCCGTGCCCTGTTCGAGGAGGTGGACGTGATCCTCGCCCCCGCCACCCCCTGCAGCGCCCCGCTGCTCGGCCAGCAGGACTTCGAGCTGGACGGCGTTACTTTGCCCGTGCGCGCCAATCTCGGCGTGTTCACGCAGCCGATCAGCCTCATCGGCCTCCCCGTCGTGGCGGTGCCGGTCTGCGACGGCGCCCTGCCGGTCGGCGTGCAGGTGATCGCGGCGCCATGGCGGGAGGATGTGGCGCTCCGCGTCGCGCGCGCGCTGGAACGAGACGGCGTGTGCTTGGCCCGCACGCCCGAGGGTTGGAGCTGAGCATGGACGTGAACCTCCCCGGCCCGCTCGCCGAGATGCAGGCCGCCTTCGCCCGCTACGAGGCGGCCCTGACCGGCAACGACGTCACCACGCTGGACGCGCTGTTTTGGGACGGTGCGCTGGTGATCCGCTACGGCATCACCGAGAACCTTTACGGCGCCGCCGAGATTGCCGCCTTCCGCGCCGCCCGGCCCAGCGTGGGACTGATGCGCCGCCTGAGCCGCACGGTGATCACGACCTTCGGGCAGGACTTCGCCACTGCCTCCACCCTGTTCCACCGCGACACCGCACCGGGCAAGGTCGGCCGCCAGATGCAGAGCTGGGCGCGCATGCCCGAGGGCTGGCGCGTGGTGGCGGCGCATGTGAGCGTGATCGACGGGTGATCCTGCTGGTCCGGCACCCGCCGGTCGACGCACGGGGGCGGTGCTACGGCCGGCTGGACCTGGGACCGGACCCGGCGGCCGTGGCGACACTGGCGGCCGAGATCCTGCGTTTGGCAGATTGGCCCTGGACAGTCTGGACCAGCCCCGCCCGCCGCTGCCGCTTGATCGCCGAGGCGCTCGGCCGCCCGATCGTGGATGAGCGTTTGCAGGAGCTCGACTTCGGTACCTGGGAAGGCGTGCCTTGGGACGACATCCCCCGCGCCAGCCTGGACGCCTGGGCCGCCAACCCGTCGGGCTTCGCGCCGCCCGGCGGCGAGACCGGTGGTGCCCTGGTTGCCCGGGTCAGCGCGTTCGCTGCCGATTGTGCCCAAGGCAACCACGTCGTGATCACCCATGGTGGCCCGCTCAAGGTGCTGGTGCCGGTCTTGCGCGGGGAGAGGTTAGACCTGCTCGCACCGCCCCCGCCCGCCGCCTCGATCACTCTCGTCTAGCCGCGTCCAAGACTTCCGTCGTGACGAGGGTCAGGCCCTGGCGTGACTGCGCGATCCTCCGCTCACGCCAGCACCCCTGCCAACGCCCCCGACATGCACGTCGCCACCGTCCCGCTCACGATCGAGCGCAGGCCAAGCGTCGCGATCTCCGCCCGCCGCTCGGGCACCATGGCACCCATGCCGCCCACCATGATGCCGACGCTGCCGAAATTGGCGAACCCGCACATCGCGTAGGTCAGGATCACCCGCGTCCGCTTCCCGAGCGTGCCCGGCGCCGCCGCCGCCAAGTGCAGGTAGGCGACGAACTCGTTCAGCACCGTCTTCGTGCCCATGAGCAGCCCGGCCATGTCCGTCTCCGCCCAGGGCACGCCCATCAGCCACAGCACGGGGCGGAAGGGCAGGGCAAACAGCCCTTCCAGCGACGGCGCGCCGGGCAACTGCGCCAGGCCGAGATTGACGAGGCTGACCAACGCCACCGCGACCAGCAGCGTGGTGGTGATGCCGACCAGCGGGCCGATGCCGTCCGCCGTGCCGCGCACCAGTGCGTCCAGCGTGCCGAGCGCCCGCTTCGCCTCCGGCACTGCGGCGGTCGTGCGGCCCGCCGGCACGAACGGCACCATCAGCGCGGCCACGGCCAGCGCGGCCGGCGTGCTGATGACGGAGGCGGTGATGATGGTGCCGAGCGCATCCGGGATCACCGGACCAAGGATGGCGGCGTAGATCACCATCACCGTCCCGGCGATCCCCGCCATGCCGCAGCTCATTACCGCGAACAGTTCGCCGCGTTGCAGCCCCGCGAGGTAAGGGCGGACCAGCAGCGGCGCCTCGATATTGCCGACGAAGATGTGCACCGCCGCGGCCAAGGCGACCGGCCCGTCGATCCCCACCGCGCGCCGCAGCACGAAGGCGAACGCTCCGGTGATCCGCTGCATGACGCCCCAATGAAAAAGCAGCGAGCCCAGCGCGCTGATCACCAGCACCAGTGGTAAGATTTTGAACGCGAGGATCAGGCTTGCCCCGGGCCGGATCTCCACGAACGGCAGGGACCCTCCGCCGAGATAGCCGAACAGGAACCCGGTCCCGTCATCGGTCGCGTGCTGCAGCGCCTCCACCAAGCCGTTCAGCAGCATCACGGCCGACCGCGCCGCCGGCACCCCGATCAGCAACAGGGCCAGGGCCACTTGCAGCACGATGCCGCCGGCCACGACGCGCCAGGGAACAGAACGGCGATCCTCGCTGCACAGCCAGGCGAGGACCAGGAGGGCAAGCCAGCCAAATAATCCCCGCATTGCCATGACTACCCCCGGCCACTTCGCCGCCAGGCTAGAGAAGATCTGTGCATTTGGCACCTCCCCGGCCCTTGCTCCCCTGCTATCGAAAATGACTCATAAGTAGATTCCGACCCTGCCACGACTGAGCGGCGGTGGGCTATTCCGCGCTCAGACTTCCACCCGCTCTGGCTTCCAGCGAACACCTGGTGGGCATCTCTTCAAGAACAGGATTGTTATATGACTGAAGATGCGCTCAACGACGGCAGGTTGCACACCAACCGCCGCAGCCTCCTCGTGGGTACACTCGCGGCCGGTGCAGGCGTGCTCGCCGCGCAGTCGGTCCTGGCGGCAGACCACGCCCCAGACGCGCAACAGGCCGCCGGCGGGGCTGGCCAGACCGATGCGGACAACAAGCCGGCTGGTTCGCCAAACCTAGAGTCGAAGCTGGCAGGCAAGCTTGTGGTGGTCACCGGAGCCGCGCGTGGGATCGGGCGCTGCATCGCGGTGGAGTACGCGGCGAATGGCGCCGACGTGGTCGGCCTGGATATCTGTGGGCCGGCAAGCCAGCAGACTCTCTATCCCTACGCAACGCGAGCCGACCTGGATGAGACCGAGCGATTGGTCACGGCCTGCGGCAAGCGTTTCATGCCGGTCGTTGCCGATATCCGCGACGTGGCGGCCCTGCGGTTGGTTGCAGCGCAAGTGGCCGAGCGCATGGGACAGGTCCACATCGTGGTGGCGAATGCCGGCATCCAATTGTTCAAGCCGTTGCTCGACATGAACGATGCCGAGTGGCACGACATCGTCGACGTCAACCTGAACGGGACCGCCAACACGATCCGGGCCTTCGGGCCAGCGCTCGTGACCGGCGGCGGCGGTCGCATCATCGTGGTGGCCTCGATGCAAGGCCGCTACGGCACCAAGAACGGCGCCTCGTACTCCGCGTCGAAATGGGGCATCCTCGGCCTGATGAAGTCGGCGGCGCTTGAACTCGGCGTACACAAGATCACCGTCAACGCGGTGGTGCCGGGCCTGATCGACACGCCCATGACGCGCAACGAGATGCGCTGGAAACAGGGCATCGAGGCCTCCACGGGGCAGGTGATCGCCGACCCGACCGAGGCGCAGGCGATCGCATCGCTCAAGCCCCATTCGCCCCTGGGAGTACCTTGGCTCAACCCCGACCAGATCGCGCCCGCCGCGGTCTTTCTCGCCTCGGATGCCGCGGCCATGGTCAGCGGAGCCGCCTACGAGGTGACCGGCGGTGACTCCGCCCACGACTCGGCGTGATGGAGGCAGCGTTGAACACGTTCAACCGGTTTGGAAGGCTGTCATGACAAGGTTCGCAGTCAGATCGTCTATAGTATTCGGCCTGTTGCTCATTCCCGCCATGGTGTTGGGGCTGCCATCGAGTATCGTTTTCGGCAGTTGACGGCCGAGACCGCTTCCGGTTCGTTTCAAGAGCGACTGCGGACCGCACGTGGACTACCTCCGGCCCTGCGCCACATCGGCCAGCAACCGGAGCGCCCGATACAGGCTGGACTTGCCGCTGCCGTTCGGCCTGGTGACGAGGTTGAGCGGCCCGAGGCCGAGCCGCAGGTCCCGCAGCGACCGGTAGCTCGAGATGGCTAGGCAGCCGATCACACCGCGTCGAAGTCGATCACCACCCGTGCCGTGGTGGGATGCGCCTGGCAGGTGAGCACGAAACCGGCCTGCGTCTCCCAGGGCTCAAGCGAGTAATTCACCGTCATGTCCACCGCACCCTCCATCATGCGGGCGCGGCAGGTGCTGCACATGCCGCCCTTGCAGGCGAAGGGCAGGTCCATCCCGGCGCGCAAGGCGGCGTCCAGCACCGTCTCGCCCTCGGCAACCGGCACGTCCCGCCGGTTGCCGTCCACGGTCAGGCTGGCGGTGTACCGCGCCGGTGCATCGGTGCGGGCGGGGCGGGGGCGGGGCACACCGCCACACGCCGAAACGAACCGCTCCGCATGCACGCGGCCGGCCTCGATGCCGAGTTCGCCGAGCACCGGCTCGATCTCGTCCAGCATACCGGTGGGGCCGCAGAGGAACACGTGGTCCACGCTGGCCGCCGGCACGATGTGGCGCAGCAGCAGGCGGACCCGCGCCGCATCTAGCCGGCCGTTCAGGACGGGGATGTCCTGCTCCTCCTGGCTCAGAACGTGGAAAACGGAGAAGCGGCCGAGGTAGCGGTCCTTCATCTCCTCCAGCGCCTCGCGGAACAGCATGCTGCGGAGCGACTGGTTGCCGTAAAACAGGAAAAACCGGCTCGCCGGTTCCCGCGCCATCACGCCACGGGCGATCGACAGGATGGGCGTGATCCCTGACCCGGCGGCAAAGCCCACATGCGTGCGGGCGGCGCCGGGTTCGTAGGCCAGGCCGAACCGCCCCGTGGGGGTCATCACTGCTACCTGGTGGCCGGGGGCAAGCGCCGCGTTAGCCCAACTGGAGAACGCGCCCCCCTCCACGCGCTTCACCGCGATGCGCAACTCGCCGTCATCCGGACCGGAGCAGATGGAGTAGGAGCGGCGGATATCCTTCCCGTCCAGCGTGGTGCGCAGTGTCAGGTACTGGCCGGGATGGAAGGCGTAGTCGGCGGCGAGTTCCGGAGGGACGGTAAATGCCACCGAAACCGCGTCTGGCGTCTCGCGGCGGAGGTCGGCGACAGTGAGGGTATGGAAGCGGGGTGGGCGGGTGCGCGCGTCGGCTTCACCCAACCCTCTCCCGGAGGGAGAGGGCTTTTCTATACTTTCTCCCAAAGGACAAGGCCTCTTTCCTCCCTCTCCCTCTGGGAGAGGGCCGGGGTGAGGGAGATGCGTACCTATCAATGGCACTTGAAGTAGTCGAACGGCTCGCGGCAGCTCTGGCATTGCCACAGCGCCTTGCAGGACGTGGAAGCAAACTCCGCCAGCACCTTGGTATCCAACGATCCGCAGCGCGGGCACGCGACCGTCTCCACACCGAACAGCGCGCGTCGGCCACTGCCGGGCACTGGCGGCGCGATGCCGTATTCCGTCAGCTTCCGCCGCCCAGCCTCGGTGAGCCAATCGGTCGTCCAGGCCGGGGCGAGGACCGTCCGGACCGTCGCATCCGGGAACCCAGCGCGGTCGAGTGCTACGCCGAGCTCGACCGCGATCATGTTCATCGCCGGGCATCCGGAATAGGTAGGCGTGATCGTCACCTCGACCCGTTCGCCCTCCAAGCGCACGTCCCGCAGAACGCCAAGGTCGGCGATCGTTAGCACGGGGATCTCCGGGTCCACCACGGCGGCAGCGGCTTCGCGGGCGCGGTCCAGGTCTACCATTGGGCGCCCGGGTGACTGCGCTGCAGGTGCTGCATTTCCGCCAGCATCGGCCCGAGATGCTCGGTGTGCCGGCCGACCCGGCCGCCGCGCTGCATCCAACTCCCCATCGGGATCGCGAGCGACGCGGTCACCAACACCGTTTCCACCGTGCGCTGCCACCCGGAACGCAGCCGCTCCACGTCGGCGGCGGCCCCGTTCAGGCTCGGATCCGCGGGCTCGAACATCTCCCCGGTGAACGGCCACAGCGCACCCACCGCGTCCTGCGCGCGGCGGTGACTCTCCGCCGTACCGTCTCCCAGCCGGATCATCCACTCGCTGCTATGGCGCAGGTGGTAGGCGCTCTCCTTCTCGCTCTTCGCGGCGATGGCGGCGAGCGTGGCATCCGTGGACGCCATCATCGCCCGCCAATACGGGTCCGCGAACGCCGAGTAGAAGAACTGCCGCACGATCGTGTGCGCGAAATCCCCGTTGGGCTGCTCCAGCAACAGCAGGTTGCGGTATTGCGGCGCATCCCGCAGATATGCCAACTGGTCCTCGTCATGCCCGGCGCCCTCAACCATGCCTGCATAGTCATATAGCGACCGAGCCTGCCCCAGCAGATCCAGCCCGATGTTGGCCAGCGCCATATCCTCCTCAAGCGACGGCGCATGGCCGCACCACTCGGACAGACGGTGCCCCAGCACCAGCGAGTCGTCCGCCCGCCGCAGCGTGTAGAGCACCAGCGGCGTCTCGGAGACGCGGATCGACCCCGCCATCACATATGCCCGACGTCGTCCGGCACCTCGTAGAAGGTCGGGTGGCGGTAGATCTTGCTCTCGGCCGGCTCGAACAGCATGCCCTTGTCCGCCGGGTCGCTGGCGGTGATCGCGTTGGAGGGCACAACCCACACCGACAGACCCTCGCCCCGGCGCGTGTAGACGTCCCGTGCCGCCTGCAACGCTATCGTCGCGTCCGGCGCGTGCAACGATCCGACGTGCTTGTGCGCGAGCCCATTGCGGCTGCGGATGAACACCTCCCAAAGCGCCGTGTCGGGCGTCGCCATCAGGCAGCCTGCTTCATAGCGGCACGCTTGGCGGCGTGGGCGGCGGCGGCTTCGCGAACCCAGGCACCGTCCGCATGGCTGCGGCGGCGCGTGGCGAGGCGCTCCCGGTTGCAGGGGCCGTTACCGGCAAGCACCTGGTGGAACTCCTCCCAATCGATCGGGCCGTGATGCCAGTGGCCGTCGGCGTCGCGCGTCATCGCCGGGTCGGGGATGGTCAGGCCCAGCTTCTCCGCCTGCGGTAGGGTGGCATCCACGAATTTCTGCCGCAGCTCGTCGTTGCTGAAGCGCTTGATCTTCCAGGCCGTGCTCTGGTCCGAATGCTGGCTCTCGCCATCCGGTGGCCCGAACATCATCAGGCAGGGCCACCACCAACGGTCCAGCGCGTCCTGCGCCATCGCCTTCTGCTCCGGCGTGCCGGCGCAGAGCGTCAGCATGATCTCGTAGCCCTGGCGCTGATGAAAGCTCTCCTCCTTGCAGACGCGGATCATCGCCCGCGCATACGGGCCGTAGGAGCAGCGGCACAACGGGATCTGGTTCATGATCGCCGCACCATCCACCAGCCAGCCGACCGCGCCGATATCGGCCCAGGTCAGCGTCGGATAGTTGAAGATGGACGAGTACTTGGCACGCCCCTCAAGCAACCCGTCCACCAGCGCTTCCCGGCTGGTGCCCAGTGTCTCAGCGGCGGCATACAGATATAGGCCATGGCCACATTCATCCTGCACTTTGGCAAGCAGGGCCGCCTTGCGCCGCAGCGAGGGCGCGCGGGCCAGCCAGCTACCCTCAGGCAACTGGCCCACGATCTCGCTATGCGCGTGCTGGCTGATCTGGCGCGTCAGGGTGCGGCGATACGCCGCCGGCATCCAATCGTTCGCCTCGATCCGCTCCTCGGCATCCACCCGGTTCTGGAACCGGGCGAGCAGGGCAGGATCCTCGGTGCTGCGGATCTTATCCGCCGAGTTCAGGGCTTGCGTATACACGAGCAGCCTCCGGATTGTTCTTGCCGAGAAGATACGTCACCGAATATGTTGACAGCAAGTTAATTCGGTAACGCTTCCGAGTCACTCCGGATGGGAGTGCCAACGCTGAAACGGCGAAACAGGTCGGGATGCGCTGCGGGCTGCTTGTGCCCGGTCAGCCAGGCTTCGCTCGCCGGCAACAGCGCCGCGTAAGCCTCCGCGCACAGTCGCCGGGCCGCAGCCCCGGGCCAGTCCGGCGGCAATACCTCGGCGGGCAGGGCTGGGGCCTGTAGCACGATGCGGCGATACTCGTGGATCATCAGCGTGCGCGCGGCCATGGCCTCGACCGGCGCCGGGTCGGTCCAGCCGGGCAGGGCACTGAACGCGGCGACAAACCGGGTGAAGGAGGCGGCGATGCGGTCGAGCGGCCAGGCCTGCGCCACCAGGGCCCGGGCCGAGCCCGGGTCGGTCGTCGCTTGCAGCGCGATCGCCCTGGCGGGCAGTGGGGCGGCGCCGGTGGCAACCCACAACCCCGGGATCGCCGGCGCGAACCCCGCCCGCACCATCGCCGCACGGTCCAACGGCTGAAGCACCAGCTGGAACACCCCGTCCCACTCCGGTGGCCCGGCGGCGTAGATCAGGTCCGCCGCCGCCGTGAACGTCGCCATCCCCTTCGCCGTCAGCTCGTAAGCGCTGCTGCGGCTCACCCGGCGCCGCTCCGTCCAGTCATCCGCCACCAGGCGGGACATCGCCGTACGCACCGCGCCCGCATCCACCCCCAACGCGGCCAGCAACTCCACCAGCGTCGCCAGCCAGACTGACCCGCCACGCGGCACGATCGCGTCGCCGAACACCGTCACCACGACCGACCACGTACGCTGCGGCTTCTCCCGCCAATGCGCGAGCAGGGGGCCGAGACTCACGCCCGCCGCCGTCGCAGCGGGATCGGCTTCCAGGGAGCGTATGCAGTTGACGGCGGCATCTTGCACCGGGGACGATGCCCCATGCCGCGCATCCTTGTCATCAACCCGAACAGCTCGGCCGCGTGCGGGGCCGGGATCGACGCGGCGGTGGCCCCGTTCCGCAGGCCAGGCGGCCCAGCCATCGACGTGATCAGCGTGCCCGCCGGCCCGCCCGCGATCCTCAGCTGGCGGGAGTGGCACGCTGCCGTGGAGCCGATGTGTCGCCTGGTGGAGCGCGAGCCGGCGGACGCCTACGTCATCGCTTGCGCCTCGGATCCGGGGCTGGAAGCCGTGCGCACCGTCACGGACCGCCCCGTGCTCGGCGTGTTCCGCTGCGCCGTCGCCACGGCGCTGACCCGGGCCGAGCGGTTCGGCGTGATCGCGATCGTCGAGGCAAGCCGGGGCCGCCACCTCGCCGCCCTGCGCGCGATGGGCCTGGAGGCGCGCCTCGCCGGCGAGGTGGCGCTGGACGTGGCGATGGAAGCGTTGCTGGATCCCGTGGCAGCGAGAGGCCTGCTGATCGACGGCGCGATGGACCTGGCCAGCGCCGGCGCCGGTGTCGTGGTGCTGGGCTGCACGGGCATGGCCGCACACCGCGCCGCAGTGGAAGCGGCCTGCGGCGTGCCGGTCATCGAGCCATGCCAGGCGGGGGTTGCAATGGCGCTACTAAGCTTCGGCTGAGCCTGCACCTCTTCTCCCTCTTTTCGGAGAGGGCGGGTGAGAGAGCTTGGGATGCTCGCCGTATCGTGCTCTTCTTAGCCATTGATTAGAGGAGCCGCTATGCGCGCCCCAATACGCGTCACGGCCTGCATTCTCGCCACCCTCGCGCCCTTGGCATCGGCTCGTGCCGAGCCCGCATTCGAGCTTACGGGCAAGGGTGTGCAGATCTACGTCTGCGCCCACTCATCCAGTGGCTACGACTGGACGCTCAAGGCACCGGAAGCACGCTTGCTGGACGCGAGTGGCAACGACGTGGGCCACCACTTCGCTGGCCCGAGTTGGCAAGGCAACGATGGCAGCCTGGTGACGGGGGAGCCGGAATACACCGCCAGCGGCGCTCCGGGCGCGGTTGCCTGGCTCGTGCTGCGCGCAAAGACGCAGTCGGGGCAGGGCATGTTCGCGACCGTGAAAGCGATTGTCCGCACCCGCACCCAGGGTGGCTCCGCGCCGGCTGAAGGATGCGACGCGGCCCACGCCAATACGGAAACCCAGGTCCCGTACAGCGCCAGCTATAGCTTCTTCCCGGACTGAGACCGAGCCTCAACCACGCAACTGGCGCACGACCTCCGCGACCGTCTGGTCGACCGTGCCGCCGACATCCACCTCGATCACGTGCTCGTCCGCCGCCGGCTCCTCCAGCGTCGCCAATTGGCTGTCGAGCAGGGTAGGCGGCATGAACTCGTGGTGGCGGCCGTGCACGTGGGCGTCCAGCGTCGCGCGGTCGCCGTGCAGGTAGACGATTTGCACGCCGGGCTTGCCGTTGCCGATCTGCTCGCGGTAGCTGCGCTTGAGCGCGGAGCAGGTGATCACGCTGTTCTCCCCCGCCTGTAGCCTGGCGTGGATCCAGGCGGCGACGATGGAGAGCCAGGGCGCGCGATCCAAATCCGTGAGCGGGTGCCCAGTGGCCATCTTGGCCACGTTCACCGCCGGATGCAGCTTGTCGCCCTCCTGGAACATCCACCCGAGCTCCGCTGCGGCACGCTCCGCGATCGTGGTCTTGCCCGAGCCGGAGACGCCCATCACCACCACCACCCTGCTCATCGCTGCAGCATCCGGACGCCGGCGGCCTCGGCGACGAACACCGTGTCCGCCCGGCCAATGAACAGCCCGGTTTCCA
>CAXSEK010000033.1:0-11516 GCA_964235625.1 uncultured Acetobacteraceae bacterium | reverse complement strand
GGGCATAAGCTGCCATACAGAATATCCGCCCGAGGCGCCCCTACCCACAGACCTTGGACAGGGGTTAGCGGATGTGGGTTCATAAACTTCGATGCCGGTCGCGGCAGTTCTGTCAGCGATGGCGCCTTTCTGGCTGGCCATCGACCAACACTTGCCGCAGCAGGGCTTTCACCAGCCTGTTGTCACGGCCGGCGAACTTGCTCACGCAGCCGTTCGAACACCGGCTCGCCGGGAACGGCCGCCACCAACCGGTCCAGAATGGCCAGGCTCTCGGCTGGCAGGGAGAGCTGGTTGGCAAAGTACAGCGCCACACACAGAAGGTTCACGGAGCGAGGATACAGCGCGAGTCCCTCCTGCGCCGCGGCCAATGCCTCGGGCAGGCGTCCGGCAACCTCCAGCAGGCTCGCACGCACTAAGGCGGCACCTTCGGATGGATCGCGTGCCTGTTCGGCCTCGAGTTTGCGGAGCGTTCCTTGAATTGCCGGGTGCGCGAGGTCCAGACCACGGTTGGACGGGTAGTCGTTCCGGCCACGCTCGATCATGACGAGGTTGCGGAACACCTGCACGGACGTGGCGAGCTCACCGAAGCGGTCCGCCACCGGCGCCAGGCCAGCCGCACGCACCTCCTGGGCATGCATCGCCTGCACCAACTCCGTCACGCGCGACATGATCGTGCCGGTACCGGCCGCGCTCCCATCGAATTCAGGCCAGAACGCCGTCTGCGCGTCCTCGACCGCGTAGATCCCGTCTTCTGGCATCAGGGGAAATAGCGTCTCGAAGCTGAGCAGGACGTCGCCGGCGCGATGGCTGCCGTCATCGATCACGATGTCGAATGGGCCGTGGTTCTGCCATAGGCGGCGTAGGCTGTCCGCGTCCGCCTGCGAACCCTGGACGATTGTCACTCTCGGACCGAGGTCGAGGCGTTTCGGCTGCAACTCCAGCCCGACGATCCGTCCATAGGGAAAGTAGTCTCGCCACATGCACAGCGAGGCCCCGCCCAGCACAGGCATGGAGGGCCAGCCCACGCCAATCTCCAGCAACCGCACCTGCTTCTCCCGCAATGGCGCGAACAACCGATGATAGATGGGCGTGTAGAGCTGCTGCCCCCCTTTATCGGTCCCATATCGGATTGCCCGCCGGGACAGCGGGTCGAGTGCGGCATCTGGCACGGAGGCATCTTCGATCATCGGCAAGGATCTCGCCTCGGTTTCAGGGTCCCGACCTTGTGCGCCCAAAGCTGGCGGTCACGATACGACGGCTCGACGTATTCGATCAGTGAGAACCGGATGATGCCTTTAAACGGCACCAGTCGCACGACGTATGGAGTGGCCATGCAAGGAGGGGGGCCTCCATGCCGCACACGCAGCGCTGCGTTATTGTCACTGGGTCGTCCAAGGGTATTGGCGCCGCCGTCACGAAACGGCTGGAGGACGGCTTTCGCGGTCGCCGTCAACTACGCCAGCGGCGCTCCAACTACGTCGGCGCTCTTGGCCGAGATGCTAAGGGCGTGGCGGGCAGCACGGCCGCAAGCGGACACGATTGGGGTCCCGCCATAGGAGTCCAGCCGCAACACGCCAACCTCGCAGGGCCCGACCTCCCGGATACCCACTGCGTCACGATGCGCGTGCGGCTCGCTACGGAGGAGTTCACGATGAATGCGCTACCGGCCTCTACTCGGCCGCCGCCTGGTGCGCGGCACGTTCGGCAAACAAGCGCCGGGTCAGCGGCAGCAGTGTCCGGCCGTACTCCAACGCGTCCTCCAGCGGATCAAAGCCACGGATGAGGAACGTCGTAACACCCAGCGCCTGGTAGTCGAGGAATGCCTCCGCTACTTGCTGCGGCGTGCCGACGAGCGCCGTGGTGTTGCCGCGCGCCCCCGTCACACGGGCGATCGCGGTATACAGCCGCCCTTCCGGCCGGTCCCCCAGAGCCGCCGCTGCCAACAGCCGCTGGGACCCGGCGTTGGCCGGCGTGGCGACCGGCGGGCCGAGCGGCGCCTCGCCCTGGGTCCGCTGGATATCGGCGAGGATGGCTTCCGCCTTGGCCCAGGCTTCCGCCTCAGTGGCGCCGAGGATCGGTCGGAACGACAGGCTGAACCCGACCTGGCGGCCGTGCTTGGCAGCCTCGGCCTGCACGCGGCTGGTGATCTCGGCCACTTGCGCGCGGGTCTCGCCCCACAGCGCGTAGACATCGGCATGTTTGCCGGCGACCTGGATCGCAGCATCGGAGGCACCGCCGAAATAGATCGGGATGCGCGGGCGCTGCACCGTCTGCACGGCGGGCGACGCACCCTGGATGCGGTAGAATGCGCCGTGGTGGTCCACCGGCGCGTCGGCGGCCCACACGCGTTTCAGCACGTCCACGTATTCGTCCGTGCGGGCGTAGCGGTCGTCCTTGCCCAGCCAGTCGCCGTCGCGCGCCTGGTCCGCATCGTCGCCGCCCGAGATCACGTGGATCGCCGCACGGCCGCCACTGAGCTGGTCGAGCGTGGCGTAGGCTCGCGCCGCGTTGGTGGGCGCCTGGAAGCCAGGCCGGTGCGCGACCAGGAAGCCGATTTGCTTGGTGTGCGCGGCGGCATGGGCCGCGATCTGCAAGCCGTCCGGCCCGTTGCTATACCAGCCGATCAGAACGCGGTCGAAGCCGCCGCCCTCCGCCGCATGGGCCTCGTGCGCCTGGGCCGAGGCGACGAGGTAACCCGGGTCGATGGCGGGACCGTGCGCCGGGTGGACCTCCGACTGCTCGCGCGGCTGGATCATGCCGATGAATTCGAGGCTCATCCTGGATCTCCTATTGGCCGAGGGCCGCGCGGCCGGCCGCGGTGTAGGCGCTGTCCGGCTGCGGCGTGTGCACGCGGGCGCACAGCACGTCGCGCAGATGCCGCTCCAGCGGGTTGGCCCGCGACAGGCCGTGGTTGCCGGTCAGTTCCATGGCGGCCTGCACGGCCGCGATGGCGTTCTCGGCCACGACCGTCTTCAGCAAACCTGTGTCCGCCATACCCGGTGGCGCCCCGGCATCCGTATCCACGGCGGCCGTGGCGATCAGGCGGCGGTTGGTGAGCAACAAGGCCTCGATCCGACCCACAGCCTCCTGCATGCGCGGCAAGCTGGCTAGCGAGGCCCCGAGATTGGCCGGTACCCGGCCGCGCAGGAACCCAATGACCCAGTCCCGTGCCGCCTCGGCAACGCCGGTGTATAGTGCTCCCACCATCAGCGCTGCCCATGCGGCCCCGACCGGATCGCGGACGCTCCAGCCGGAGGGCGCACGCAGGTCAACGGCGTGGTCGGCAGGGAGGCGGACATCGTCGAACACGACGTCGTCGCTGCCGGAGCCGCGGAGGCCCAGCTGGTCCCAGGTCGGCTCAACGCGGATGCCGGGGCTGCGGGCCGGGACGACGAACAGGCCGGTGCGCACAGGCTCCTCGTCAGTGCGGGCGAATACCAGCATCCAGCTAAGGCCCGGCGCGCCGGTGCTGAAAATCTTGCGGCCGGTGATGCTCCAGCCATCACCGCTACGCCGCGCCAACGTGTCCGGCAACCCGCCTCGGGCCGGTGTGCCCAGCGCCGGCTCCACGCGCAAGGCGTTGATCAACGCGCCATACAGCCCGGCACTGCGGCCGATCGTCGCGCGGACGTGCTCCGGCCAGTCCGACTGCGCAGCGGTGCGCAGGTGGATGAGCTGCATGGCGAAGATCAGCGCCGTGGACGCACATCCCTGCCCAGCCCGGCGCACCAGGTCAGTGCAGCGCGCCAGGCCGGCTTCCTCGCCGCCATCGGCACAGCGCGCCGTGAGGTTGAGCAAGCCTTCCGCGTGCAGCAGCTCGAGGCTCTCGAGCGGAAAGCGGCCTTCCCGGTCGACGAGCGCCGCCCGCTCCGCCAAGCCTGCGACGAGATCATCACCCATGGTACGCCGGGTCAGCACCATCCCATCCATCATCGGTCTCCAAGAGCGGTGATCCATAGTGACGCGTTGTCATGACCGCGTGTTCGCTCATCTCGAACGCACGAACTCGTTCCAGCCTCGTGCGCCTAGTCAATGGCGACACTATCCAGGTTCACGACGAAGATGGCCCTGAAGCACGAAGCGCTCGAGTCCGATGATAACTTTGGAGGCTCAACCGGTGAAGTCAAACCGGTATGCGTGATAGACCATCAAAAAGAAAACGTTTGCTCTGCGTCGGCGATGCGGGAGCAGGACTTACGTCCAATCCGGTGTTGAACGACAAACTGATTTGAACACGGCAACCGAAAAAAGGAGGTCACCTTCCGAAGTCGTTAATTGGACGGTTATAATGGGGGTCCCCGCGTGGAGGTGCCCAACCGTTGCCCGACCCGGCCAGCATCCATCATTGGCACCGCCTGGACGACCGCATCACCACCTCGGGCCAGCCGACCGAAGCCGAACTGGCCGAGATCGGCAAGCTCGGCGTGCATCGGGTCGTCAACCTGGCGCTGGCCAGCTCGCCCCGCGCATTGCCGGACGAGGCCGCCACCGTGAGCGCGCTCGGGATGGCCTACGTCCACATTCCCGTCGACTTCGCCGCTCCGGCCGAGGCTGAGTTCGCCGTGTTCTGCGACGCAATGGCAGCGGCCGAAGGCGAGACGGTCCACGTGCATTGCGCCGCGAACTACCGGGTGTCGGCGTTCTTCTGCCGCTACCGTCGTGACGTGCTTGGCGTAGACTCGGCACAGGCCCGCGCCGAGCTGGAACGTATCTGGCAGCCCGACGCCGTGTGGGCCGCGTTCATCGAGAAGACCATCGACCAGCCGGGCCCGGAGTGACACGTGCGAGAGGGCCGGCGTGAGCGCGTTGACGTCGAGCGACCCGGCGTCATGACCGCTCCTGCGAGCCGTGGAGAACCGTTTGCTCTTTGCTATGGCCACCAGACTCCAGGGAGATCCCGAAGCGGCCGAGGCCGGGCAGATTGATCGCCGGGCGAAGCAGATCCACCCCGAACACGCCGCCGAGGACATTGACCTCGAGACCTTCCACCAGAGCGGCGGTCACCCCGAGATAGCCGCCGATGGTCAGACGGAGGCCGCTGCCGGAGCCGGTCCAGCGCAACCAGCGCCCGTCATACGGGAAGTCCTTGCCGACCGCCGTGGACGGTAGCGAGGCCGGCATCCCCGGGACGCTGTCCATCACGGCTTGCACGAAGGTGTTGGAGTTCGGGCCTGGCCAGGCGCGGTAATCCCCCTGCTTCCGCCAGGCGTAATCGCGGATCGCCGCCTGCATGCGAGGGATCATCGCCTCCGCCAGGGCACCATCCGCGGCGAAGACGACCGACGGCACCCGGCCGAACCAGCGGCCATCCGGCTCGAACCCGTTCAGGCGGACCGGATCACCCCAGGCGGTGTAGTCGTAGCGCGTGTAGCCGGCCGCACCGGCGGGCTTGAAGACGATCCAGCTATGTGTGGCGAAGATCCCGCGCCAGCGGACCGTCTGTGCCGCGAAGATGCGAACCGTCGCCGCCCTGCTTTCCGCCGGCGGCAGCACGCCGATGCTGGACCGGTCCGCCGTTCGCCACCCCGCGCCCGTGCCGTCCAGCCAGTAGCGTGCCGCGGACACCCCGATCGGCAGCAGGTAGAACACGACGAACAGGGCCAGGCAGGTCTTCACGATGGTCATCCAGGGATGATTGTGGCACGGACAGGCGAGCGCAACGGCCGGCCGTCGCGAACCCGGCGGTGCGGCATCCTCCTGCCCCCAGGCGGCCAAGGTCACGTCCGCCACCGCTGGACCCCGGGCCGAGCCATCGATCATCGCCGATAACGCGCACTCGCAGCGGTTATCGCTGGGCAGCCATGCCCACGCTTGCGTCGCGGGCCACTCCGATGCCACTGAAGCCATGGTTCCCCTTCGACTGATCCTGCTTGCATTCCCGCTGCTCGCCGCGTCGCCCGAGGCTATCCCGCCTGCGGTGACGGTCGTGCAGGCCAGCGCCGGGACCCTGGCGGAAACCGTCCTGGTCACGGGTACGCTGGTGCCGCGCGAGGAGGTGCTGGTCAGCCAGCAGATCGACGGCGTGGCCATCACCAGCATCGCTGTCGAGGAGGGCGACCGGGTCGTCGCCGGGCAGGTGCTGGCGACCCTGTCCCACGATGCGCTGGATGCCAGCCTGGCGCAGAACACGGCGCAACAGGCCCGGGCGGACGCCGCCGTGGCGCAGGCGCAGAACTCCATCGCCGAAGCCCAGGCCTCGCATGCCCAGGCAGATGCCGCCTATGCCCGCTCGAAGGACCTGGTGACCTCCGGCATCACCTCCCGCGAGACCTTCGACACCCGCCAGCAGGCGGCGCAGGTGGGGGTGGCGCGGCTCAACGCCTCGATCAACGCACTCCACGCCGCGGAGGCGGATGCCGCGTTGGCCCGGGCACAGCGGCAGGAGCTGCAGGTGAAGCTGGACCGCACGGTCATCCGCGCACCGACCGCTGGCGTGGTCAGCCGCCGCACCGCCCGCCTCGGCGCCGTGGTGGGGATGACCGGGGAGCCGCTGTTCCGCCTGATCGCCGACGGCGCGGTGGAGATGGAGGCGGCGGTGCCCGAAACCCGGCTGGTGCAGCTCCACCCCGGCCAGCCTGCCACGCTGACTGCGGCATCCGGCCCGGTAAGCGCCCATGTGCGGCTCGTGGCGCCCGAGGTGAGCCAGACCACCCGGCTCGGCCGGGTGCGGATCGCGCCCAACAGGGACACCGCTCCGGGCGCGATCGGCTCCTTTGCACGGGCGGTCGTGGAGGTGGCGCGGCAGACAGGGGTGATCGTGCCGCTCTCGGCCGTGCTGTTCGACGCGGATGGAGCGCCCGGAAACGCACACGTGCAGGTGGTGCGGGACGGCGTGGTGCAGACGCGGGCGGTGACCGTGGCCTCGCGCAACGGCGGCCGTGCCGTGCTGAGCGCCGGGGTGCAGCCGGGCGAGGCCGTGGTCGCCGTGTCCGGCACCTTCGTCCGCGATGGCGACCGGGTAGACCCGATCAGCCAGGTAGGGGGCTGAACCCATGGCGCTGAAAATATCCGGCGCGTCGATCCGCCACCCGATCCCGGCCCTAGTGCTGTTCGCCGTGTTGCTGGTGCTGGGTGTGGTCGCGTTCCGCGCCATCCCGATCACCCGCGCGCCCAACGTGGACGTGCCGATCGTCTCCGTCACCGTGACCGAATCGGGGGCCGCCCCGGCCGAGCTGGAGACGCAGGTCACCCGCAAGGTGGAGGATGCGATCGCGAGCGTGTCCGGCGTGAAGCACGTCACCTCCTCCGTCACGGACGGTGCCTCGGCCACGCTGGTCGAGCTGCGGCTGGAGGTCAGCACCGACCGGGCGCTGAACGACGTGAAGGATGCGGTGGCCAAGATCCGGCAGGACCTGCCCCGCACGATCGACGAGCCGATCATCGAACGGATCGACGTGGTGGGCCAGGCGATCCAGACGTTCGCGGCGGCGGCGCCGGGCATGACGGCCGAGCAGCTCTCGTGGTTCATCGACAATACCGTTATCCGTGAGCTGCAGGGCGTGCCCGGCGTGGGGCGGGTGGACCGGATCGGCGGGGTGACCCGGGAGATCGAGGTGGACCTGCAGCCGGACCGCATGGCGGCCCTGGGCGTCACCGCCGGGCAGATCAATGCCCAGTTGCGTGCGACCAACGTCGAACTGGCCGGCGGCCGCGGCGAGGTGGGGGGCAAGGAGCAGGCGATCCGCACCCTCGCCAACGCGCCCGGCGTCGCTGCATTGGCGGACACCGACATCGTGCTCGCGGACGGCCGCGAGATCCGGCTGTCCGACGTCGCCAGCGTAACGGATGGGTTCGAGGAGCCGCGCAAGTTCGCCCGGCTGGATGGCGCGACCCCGGTGGTGGCCTTCGCCGTATTCCGGGCCAAGGGCGCCAGCGACGTGACCGTGGCCGAGCGGGTACGCGCCAAGCTGCAGTCGCTGATGGCCGCCCATCCGGGGGTACGCCTCAGCCTGATCGACGATTCGGTGCGCGGGACCTATGGCGGCTACGTGTCGGCCATGCACTCGCTGCTGGAGGGCGCGGTGCTGGCGACGATCGTGGTGTTCATCTTCCTGCGGGACTGGCGGGCGACGCTGCTGGCGGCGGTGGCGCTGCCGCTCTCGATCCTGCCCGCCTTCTTTTTCATGGACGCGATGGGCTTCTCGCTCAACTTCGTCAGCCTGCTCGCGATCACCTTGGTCACGGGCATCCTGGTGGACGACGCGATTGTGGAGATCGAGAACATCGTCCGCCACATGCGCATGGGCAAATCGGCTTGGCACGCGTCGATCGAGGCGGCGGACGAGATCGGGCTGGCGGTGGTGGCGATCACGCTCACCATCGTGGCCGTGTTCACCCCCGTGAGCTTCATGGGCGGCATCCCAGGCCAGTACTTCAAGCAGTTCGGCCTGACGGTGTCCGCCGCCGTGCTGGTCAGCCTGCTGGTGGCCCGGCTGCTGACCCCGGTCATGACCGCCTCCTTCCTCAAGCCGCACCGGGAGCGGGTGGTGGTGGACGGCCCGGTGATGCGCTTCTACCTGTGGCTGCTGCGGGTGACGTTGTCGCAGCCCTACGTCACGCTCGTGGCCGGGCTCGGGCTGTTCGGCCTGTCGCTGTGGTCCACCACGCTGCTGCCGACGGGGTTCATTCCGCCGCAGGACGACAGCCGCATCGTCATGTCGCTGGAGCTGCCGCCGGGTGCGACCTTGGCCGACACGCGGGCCAAGACGGACGCCGTGGCGCGGGCATTCCTGACCGAACCCGGCGTGACCAACGTCTTCGTCGTGGGGGGCAGCACGCCGACCGGGGCCGGCGCCTCGATCCGCACCGCCTCGCTGGTGGCGACGCTCACACCCAAATCGGACCGCACCCGCAGCCAAAAGGCGATCGAGGAGGCGCTCTCCCGCCATCTCGCCACGGTTCCGGACCTGCATGGCTGGCTGGTGAACGACCGCGGCGAGCGCGAGCTCTCCCTCACCGTGCTGGGCGATGACCCGGCCGCGCTGAACCACACCGTGGCCCGGCTGGAGGGGGCGATGCGCCGCCTGCCCGGGTTCCGTGACGTGGCCGCCAATGCCGGCGTGGACCGGCCGGAAATCCGTGTGACCCCCCGCAACGAGGAGGCCAGCCGCTTCGGCGTGACGACGGAGGCGATCGCCGACGCCGTGCGGATCGCCAGCATCGGCGACATCCCCGCCAACCTCGCCAAATATCGTGACGGCGACCGGCTGATCCCGATCCGCGTCCAGCTCGACCCGGCGGCGCGGGCCGACCTGTCGGGGCTGGAGGTGGTGCCGGTGCCGGGCACCAACGGGCTGGCCGTGCCGCTGACGGCGGTGGCCGATGTGGGGTTCGGCAGCGGCCCGTCCTCCATCGAGCGTTATGACCGGGTGCGGCGGGTGCTGATCGGCGCCGATCTGGAGCGGGGCGAGGCGCTGGGGGCGGCGCTGGCCAAGGTCTATGCGCTGCCCGAGGCGCAAGACCTGCCGAAGGGCGTGCGCGTGCAGAACGGCGGCGATGCCGAGATCATGGCCGAGGTGTTCAGCGGCTTCGCTAGTGCCATGGGGGCGGGGCTGCTGATCGTGTTGGCGGTGCTGGTGCTGCTGTTCGGCGACGTGTTCCAGCCGATCACCATCCTGCTCTCCCTGCCGCTGTCGATCGGCGGCGTGATCCTGGCGCTGCTGGTGACGGGGGAGGCGCTGAGCATGCCGGTGGTGATCGGCGTGCTGATGCTGATCGGCATCGTGACGAAGAACGCCATCATGCTGGTGGATTTCGCTACCCGCGCCCGCGCCCGCGGCACCCCGCGCCGCCAGGCCATTACCGAGGCCGGCAGCAAGCGCGCACGCCCGATCGTGATGACCACGGTGGCCATGGTGGCCGGGATGATCCCGTCCGCCTTCGGCATCGGCGACGGCGGCGAGTTTCGCGCGCCCATGGCGATCGGCGTGATCGGCGGGCTGGTGGTGAGCACGTTGCTCAGCCTGGTGTTCGTGCCGAGCTTCTACACTGTGATGGACGATCTGTCGGGGCTGGCCCGGCGCTTCGGCCGGCGGCGGCGGCCGGCCCTGGACGCGCTGGAGCAGCCGGCGGAATAGGGCAGCCCCTTCCTCGGGTGGGCGACGTTTAGGAGTCACCGAAACTTCACGGCTGGGGCCGGTGCGGTCCGTGTAGAGAGCCCCTGGGCTGATCGAGGGCTGCCGGTGCTTGTTCTGGATGACGTAACGAAGCGCTTCGGCAAATCCATCGCAGTGTCCGGCGTGTCGCTGACCATTCCGCCCGGGCAATTCGTCGGCATCATCGGACGGTCCGGCGCCGGCAAGTCCACGACGCTTCGTATGATCAACCGCCTCTCGGAGCCGACGAACGGCCGCATCCGGTTCGGCGGCACGGACGTGACGGCCCTTACCGGCCCGGCGTTGCGTGATTGGCGCCGGCGTTGCGCGATGATCTTCCAGCAGTTCAACCTGATCGGCCGGCTGGACGTCCTGGACAACGTGTTGATGGGACGGTTGACCCACACGCCGGGCTGGCGGTCGGCCACCAAGATGTGGCGCCGGGAAGACCGGGCGATTGCTCTTGCTGCGCTGGAGCGGCTGGACATTGCCGGTCTGGCGTCGCAGCGGGCCGACAACCTTTCGGGCGGCCAGCAGCAGCGCGTCGCGATCTGCCGCGCCCTGGTGCAGGAGCCGGACGTGGTGCTGGCCGACGAGCCGGTGGCCTCGCTGGATCCCCGCAACGCCACCATCGTCATGGACGCCCTGCAGCGTATCAACCGCCATTTCGGTTTGACGGTGCTGTGCAACCTGCACTCGCTGGACCTGGCACGGAGCTACTGCGACCGCCTGGTCGGCATGGCCGGTGGCCGCGTGGTGTTCGACGACGTGCCGGCCGCGCTGACCAAGAGCGTCGCCCGCGACCTCTATGGGCTGGAGGCGAACGAAGTGATGGAGCGCCAGCCCGCCGCAGAAGCCGCCGGGTGGGCCGCCGCCGTCACCGCCTGACTTCAACAACCCGAGGATAGATCATGATCGACCGCCGCAGCTTGCTGGCCGGCCTTGCCGCCGGAACAGCCGTCGCCGCCACGCGCGTCCGCGCCCAGGTCACGCAGCAGGCCTTCCCCGAGCTGACATTCGCCGTCGTGCCGGCCGAAAACGCGTCCGGCGTGACCGACCGCTACACGCCGTTCACACGATACCTCAGCCACCAACTGGGCACCAAGGTCACGCTGCGGGTGGCCAACGACTACGCCGCCGTGATCGAAGGCCAGCGCGCCGGCAACATCCATGTCGGCTACTACGGACCGGCGTCCTTTGCCCGCGCCCTGGTGACCGGCGTCAAGACCACCGCCTTCGTCATCGACGTGAACAGCGACGGCACCAAGGGCTACTACTCGGTGTTCTACGTGAAGGCCGACAGCCCTTACCAGACGGTGCAGGACCTCAAGGGCCGCGACCTCGGCCTGGTCGACCCGAACTCGACGTCCGGCTACAACATGCCGCTATTTGCGCTCAACAAGCTGGGCATCAATGCGGAGC
>CAXSEK010000032.1:0-11674 GCA_964235625.1 uncultured Acetobacteraceae bacterium | reverse complement strand
GTGTGACCTACAACGGCAGTACTGGCAGCGCGCTTAATATCCTGTTAGGAACAGTGACGTTCTTCTAAATCGGTCTGAAGGTCACTTGGCGATGGACAAATGACCTCTGGCTTTTTGGCTCGTACTGACCACGGAGCGTGCAGCGTCTATTGGAGGATCCGGAAAGCGACAGCCGGGCCGTAGTCCGCTAGTAGGTGAGCGGTCATCCCGTCGCACCTGCCCGACGCGCCAAGTGATGAACCTGTCGCCGTCGGTCATTGCACAGCTGCGTTGCGAGTCGAGGCCGACTATGCCCTTTGGCAACGGCGCGGCCCCGTCAGCCCGGCGCTACGTCTACATCGGGGCGGACGCCGTCTATCTGCAGGCCCGTGTGGAGCCGCAGGCCGAGTGCATGCTGGTGCTGATCGGCGCCACGCCGGAGGGCAAGAAGGAAGTGCTCGGCTTCCAAGTGGGCATACGGGAAAGCGCGCAGAGCTGGCGTGAGCTGCTGGTCGACCTGAAGGCGCGCGGCCTGTCTAATCACCCCGGAGGTAGCCACCGGAGACGGCGCACTCGTCTTCTGGAAGGCGCTCGGCGAGGTCTCCCCGACAACCCTGCATCAGCGCTGCACTGTGCATAAGACGCCAACGTGCTCGACAAGCTGCCCAGGTCCGTCCAACCCGCAGCCAAGTCCGACCTGCGTGAGATCTGGACAGCGCCGGATCGCGCGACGGCCAGGCGGCGATCGCGACATTTGCCAGCAAATATGCCGTCAAGTACGACACGGCGGTGATCTGTCTGGTGAAAGATCGCGACGCGCTGCTGACCTGGTTCCTGCCCGCAATGACATCGATGGCCGGCAGGATGGCGCAATGGCTGGGGCTGCGACCGTGACGGACCGCGCGCTCCTTGATGTCACGGAAGAAGGCCCGCATTGCCTCCGGCTTGCCCTGATGGGTGAAGATGGCCTCCGCCCAGCGAGCTCACGCCCCCTTAGCGAGCTGCCGGCTTGCATGATGACCGGACGGCCCTGCGGGCTTCGCGGGATAGATTGCCGCCGGAGTAAGCTCTCCTGGACTGGCCCGGCTTTTGCGTCCCTCAAAGCAGCTGGTGCGGCCTAGCTTCGAGGCCCGGCTGTAAGGAGACGACAGTGTGCGGAGGTTGCGCGTAGGCATCGCAGGGGGCGGCGTCGGCGGGTTGGCACTGGCGGCGGCTCTCCGTCAACGTGGCATGGAGGCCGTGGTGTTCGAACGCGCCGCGGCCTTCGGTGACGTGGGCGCGGGCATCCAGGTCACGCCGAACGCCGTCAAGGTGTTTACCGCCCTGGGGCTGTTCGACGCGTTGCAGGCCATCAGCTTCACGCCCCAGGCGCTGGTCGGCCGCAACTGGCGTACCGGGCGCGAGATGTTCCGCACGCCGCTGGCGGGGCAGTGCGAGCGTTTGTATGGCGCGCCGTTCCTGCATGCCCATCGGGCCGACGTGCACCGCATCTTTGCGAAGGCCCTGCCCGAAGGCGCGGCACGCCTCGGCGCCGCCTGCACCGGCGTGCGGCAGGACGGCCGTGCGGCAGCGGCAACTTTCGCCGACGGCGCCGAGTTCGAGGCGGACCTGATCGTGGGCGCGGACGGCATCCATTCCGCCATCCGCAGGAGCTTGTTCGGCGACGAAGCGGCCCGCTTCACCGGCAACATGTGCTGGCGCGCGGTGGTGCCGTTCGACCGGCCACCGTTCGAGCTCGTTTCACCGGACAGCTCGTTCTGGATGGGGCCGCGCGGCCACGTGGTGACCTACTACGTTCAAGGTGGCCGGGCGGTGAACATCGTCGCCGTGTCGGAAACCGCGGACTGGGTGGCTGAGTCCTGGAATGCGCCGAGTTCGCGTGAAGACCTGCTGGCCGGCTACCCAGGCTGGAACGAGAAACTGGTCCGGCTGTTCTCCGCAGCGGCGACGGTGTTCAAGTGGGGGCTGTTCGACCGTGACCCGATGCCTGCCTGGTCGGTGGGCCGGGCCACGTTGCTTGGGGACGCGGCACACCCGATGCTGCCGTTCCTGTCGCAGGGGGCAGCCATGGCGATCGAGGATGCCTACGTCCTGGCCGCCGCACTCGCGGCACAGGACCAGGTCGAGCCGGCGCTAGCGCAGTACGAGGCACTGCGCCGCCCCCGCACCGCGCGCGTGCAGTTGGAGTCGCGGGAGCGAGGGCGGACCTATCACCTTGCCTCACCGCTGGCCTTGCTCAAGCGGAACCTCGCCTACCGCCTGCGCAGCCTGGTGAACCCGCACACATCCGGCATCGGGGCGAACTGGGTGTACGACTATGACGCGCCAACTGCCGTACCCGCCTCCGACGCCTACGCCGCCTGACCCGATTCCAGGAGCCAACGCCATGCTTGAACTGACGTCGCTGTGCAACGACCCGGTCATGCTGAGCGACTGGCACGTCGTCGCTTATTCGACCGACCTGGTGCCGGGCCAGGTGTATTCGACCCGCCTGCTGGAACGGGACTTGGTGGGATGGCGGGATGCCGCCGGCAAGGCGCATGTCTGGGACGATCTGTGCCTGCATCGCGGCGCACGCCTTTCCAAGGGTTGGATCGCGGACGATACGCTCGTCTGCCCCTACCACGGCTGGCGCTATGACGGCACCGGACGCTGCGTGCTGATCCCTGCCGCACCGGGGCAGCCGATCCCTGCCAAGGCCCGCGCGTTTCCGATCGGCATCCGGGAGCAGGACGGGCTTGTGTGGGCCACCCTCGGTGAACCAAGGCACGACCCACCGGCCTTCCCGGAGCGGGATGCGCCGGGCTTCCGCGCGTTCTTCGCCGGGCCCTATGTCTACCGCGCCAACGGCTTCCGCGCGGTGGAGAACTTCCTCGACATCACGCACTTCCCATTCGTGCACTCCGGGCTGAACGGAGCGCCGGCCAATCCGGACGTCATCGCCGATTACGAGGTCAGGCGGACCGGAACCGGGGTGCATTCCAGCGAGATCAGCGTGTTCCAGCCGTTCGGCGACTTCCGGGGCGTTCCCGTACAGGCGGGCTACACGTATTCAGCGTTCCGCCCCCTGGTGGCCTATTTCTCGAAGCGCGTGATGATCAAGGACCCGGCGCAAGCCGCACTTGGCAGCCCGGACGACCGCTTCACCACCATGTTCATCTCCCAGCCGGTCGATGCCGTGAACTGCATCAACCGCGTGCTGTTCGCCATCAACTTCGCCCCTGAGATGACGATCGAGCAGATGCTGCCCCGGCAAGACACCGTCTATGGCCAGGACCGCGAGATCGTCGAGACGCAAAGGCCTGAGCGCCTCCCGATCGAGCTGCGCGAGGAGATGCATCACCGCACCGACCGCATGGGCGTCGCCTACCGCCGGTTCCTGGCTGAATTGGGCATAACCTACGGCGTTGCCTGATGCGCCAGATGCACCTGGTCGCGTTCCTGATGACCGGACCGACCTGCCACCACCATGGCGCATGGCGCCATCCGGCGTCCACGGTGGACGACCTGTTGCATCCCGAGCGCTATGAGCACATCGCCCGGGTGCTGGAAGCCGGGCTGTTCGATGGGTTATTCTTCGCCGACATTCTTGGCCTGTACGATCTGTACGACGGCACGTTCGATACGGTGGTAGGCCGTGGCGGCCAGGTGTGCCTGCTCGACCCCGCAATGGTGTTGCCGATGATGGCGCGAGTCACGAAGCATATCGGCCTGGGGCTGACCTACTCGTCCACCTTCAACCACCCCTACCAGATTGCCCGCATGCTGGGCAGCCTCGACCACCTCAGCGGCGGACGGGCCGCGTGGAATGTCGTCGCGTCTACCAGCACGCTCGAGGCGCGGAACTTCGGCATGGACGAGATGCAGGGCCGCGCCCAGCGCTATGACCGCGCGGACGAGGTGCTCGAAGCCTGTTTCGCCCTGTGGGACAGTTGGGAGGATGGCGCCTTGCTGGCGGACAAGGCCAGCGGTGCCTTCGCCGACCCAGCCAAGATCCATTACGCCGACTACCGCGGCACGTGGATCCGCAGCCGCGGCCCGCTTACCACGCCGCGCAGCCCGCAGGGGCACCCCGTGATCATGCAGGCAGGTAGCTCCGAGCGCGGGCGGGACTTCGGGGCGCGCTGGGCCGAGGTGATCTTCACGCTGCAGCACCAGAAGTCCGACATGCAGGCGTTCTACCGCGACATGAAGTCGCGCATGGCCGCGCGAGGCCGGGCGCCGGAGGAGTGCGTGATCATGCCGTCCATCGACGTGGTGATCGGCGAGACGGACAGCATCGCGCGCGAGCGGGCGGACCACGTCAACAGCCTGGTGGACACGCAACTCGGCCTCGCCCTCATCTCCGGCCATATCGGCGTTGACCTCGCGCGCTTCGACCCGGACCTGCCGTTGACCGACATCGCCATCGAGCAAGGGTCCCGCGGGTCGTTCGACGTCATCCTCCAAGGCACCGGCGCGAAGGGATTGACCCTCGCGGAGGCAGCGCGCCACTTCGCCACCAGCGAACTGTGCCCGCAGCTGGTGGGCACGCCGGAGATGATCGCCGACCAGTTGACGGACCTTTTCACCAGCCACGCCTGCGACGGGTTCGTGCTGACGCCCACGACCTTTCCTGGCATGTTCGAACAGTTTGCCCGCTCCGTGGTACCTATTCTTCAGAGACGCGGCGTGTTCCGTACCTCGTATCGTGGCCGGACGTTGCGGGAGAACCTTCGGACATGAGGCCGCTTTGAGCCCGGGAGTGCTGACGGCCGCTCTCCCGGGCGCGGCCGCGGTCATCGCCCCGATCAACCGATTGGCTCAGCGTCCTAACCTGGTCGTCGTAACCGGTTGGCACCCGCCCTCACAGACCTTCTCCGCCGCCGCCAGGACATCGGCGGTGTCGAGGTGGCCGACCCGGCGATCTGCTCGAAGCTGACAGTGTGGCCGGTCTGGATGCCGCCGGCCCAGTCGGCGTAGGGACGGGGATGCGGCGGCCGGGTGGGGCCGACCGCCATGATGTCGCGAATGCCGGTTTCTGCCACGCCCTGGAAGCGTCCGTCGTCAAGGGCCGGGCTGTCCGTGCGCATCACGCTGTCACCGCCGGCCAGCCTCTTGACCAGTTTGTGGCCGGCATTGGCGTGGCAGTCAATTAGGCCCGGCATGATGGCGCAGCCGCGCGTCGATCACCTGGGACGCAGTCTGCGGCGAGTGCAGGCGGCAGTTAAGGTAGAGTTGGGGTAGCGCGATGGATGGGATGGTGAAAATGACATACCGAACCCGAGCGACCTCGGCTGTTCAGTGAGGCTGACATCTTCCCGAGTCTCGGATGGTTGGGCTGAGCCGCTCGAAAACCTGAGTTGCGCGTCCCTGCAACCAACAAATGCGAACTCCCCATCGCATCGGCCGTGGGGAGTTCGCATTTGCGGGAGCCAGCCGTGGCCCGGTCGAGCCGATGCAAACGTGAGTGGTGGACGCCCGCCTAACGATTGGCCCCAGGCACCCATTTAACCTCAGCCGTGCCGTTCGCGTTCAAAACGCGCCCTAACACGAAAAGATGGTCTGACAAGCGGTTCAGGAACCGCACCACCGCAGGGTTTACATCCTCTTCCCGCGACAATGTCACGACCAGTCGCTCGGCTCGGCGGACGACCGTGCGGGATAGATGCGCATGAGCGGCAGCTGGCGTGCCACCCGGGAGGATGAAGCTGTCCAGCGCTGGTAGGGTCGTTGTCATCGCCGCTACCTCGGCCTCCAGGCGGAGAGAGGGCGCGTCGGTCAGGCGCAAGCGATCTCCAGCGGCACCAGGCACGCAGAGATCTGAGCCGACATCGAATAGATCATTCTGAGCGCGGGCAAGCATGGCGTCCGGCTCGCCTGTCGTGTGGAGGCGCAGAAGGCCGATTGTGGCGTTTGCCTCATCCACTGTGCCATAGGCATCCACGCGGAGTGCATCTTTCGATACGCGGGTGCCGTCCCCGAGCGAGGTTTGACCGGTATCGCCGCCGCGGGTGATCACCCGGTCGATGCGGATCGTCATAGCACGAGCACGCCGTGGTGCTTGGCCTTGCCCTCGGGCTCGACATGGATGGTGGTCGTCAAATGCTGCATCTCCCCTTTGAGCGCTGCCTCGATGCGGTCGCAGATGTCGTGCGCTTCGGACACACGCATATCGCCGGGCACCACGAGGTGGAACTCTAGATAGGTGAGACGCCCGGCATGGCGAGTCCTCAGGTCATGCACCTCGAGCGCGCCCTGGGCATGTTCGCCCACCAGACGGCGGATACGATCGACCACGTCGGCTGGCGGCGCGGCGTCCATCAGGCCGCTGACTGAGCTGCCGATCAGGCTGGTACCGGACCAAGGCACGTAGACCGCGATGGCGGCGGCGAGCAACGGGTCCAGCTGCGGACGTGCTGTTTGGAGCGCCACTTCCAGCCCGGCCAGGACCGCGACCGACGTCGCCACGTCCGCCCAGAGGTGGCGGCCATCTGCCTCGAGCGTCACGGACCGGTTCTGCCGGCCCGCGCGCAGCAGCACGGTGCCCCACAAGCCGTTCAGCACGGTCGCGAGGCCGTTCAGCGCCAAGCCCTGCCAGGGGACGGCGAGCGGCCCCGGGTCCCTCCACGTCTGCCAGGCATGTTGCAGAATTGCGACCGCGGCTACGATGATCATCGTGCCTTCCACCACGGCGGCGAAGAACTCGGCCTTCTGGTGGCCATAGGTATGGTTGGCGTCGGCTGGACGCTCGGCGAAGCGGAGCGCGACCAGAGCGATCACCGAGGCGGCAACGTTGACCGTGCTCTCAAGCGCGTCCGAGAACAGGGCGGCGCTGTTGGTCAGCCACCAGGCACCTGTCTTCAGGGCCAGCACGCCGATACCCAGCACGATGCTGAAGCTCGCGATCCGCTGCGTCCGTCCCACTCGTGCGCTCCCCGTGCCGATAGGCTGTAGCAAACCGGGGCAGGGCCGTCACCCGCTGTTGCCGGTCGTTTCCGGCGCGGGAGTCACGGCTGGCGCGTTGAGAGACGGAGGAGGAGTCGTATGGCCCATTGGGCTGGCCTGCCTTGACTTCAGTTCAGCGGAACTCGCCGAGACCGGCGGTCAGGCGAGTCGTGAGACAGCCCGCTATCTCAGCCAGCGCCTCACGCTGCGTGCCGCCGGTTTCCGGTGTGCGATAAGCCTGGCTGGTCGGGCCGAGGGACGGAGGGACGGGGCCGGCCGCGCGGGCGAAGGTCATCGCCGGGGCCGTTACCGTCTGCATGCTGATCACGGCGACGCCCGGGTCTACCGTGGCTGCGGGTTGCGTTCTCGCCGGGATCAATTCGGCGGGTAGCGCACGTTGCTGAACGGGCCGCTTGCGGGTCAGGATCTCGAGCATTGGGGGCTCCTCGGATTGAGACCCCCTGTTGTGCCGGAGAAGAGTAAACAAACTCCTAACGCGCCCGGACTTCCACCACCGATCCGTCCACCCGCGTGTGGAATATCGCCTGTACCCAGCAACCATTGTAATCGTACCACGCGTTGCCGGAAACCACGCCGGCCAGGTCATAGCGGTGGGCCGGCACGGAACGGGTCCCGAGTGTCAGCACCTCGTCACCGGCCGGTGTCACGCGTACCGCCTGGATCGCGCCGGTCTCCCGGTCCAATAGGCGGGTGGCGGAAATGGTCTGGTTGTTCCACAGACTGCTGGCGAGCAACGGGATCATGCCCGGAGAGGGGCCGGAGATGCCGTGCCAGCCGGTTACCGGGTCACGCATGGCGTTCACCTGGCGCGGGACACCATCATCGTCGGTCTTGGCGACGAGGCCGACCATCTGGCCATCGTGCCAATGCTCCGCGCCATGATGGACGTAGTTGTAGACGCGCACGCCCATGACGTGGATGGCGGCATTGACGGTGATGTCCACCGTGAGGTCGGGCCCGGCCTGGGTATAGTGCACGGTCTGCGACCCGATGACGTTGCCGCCGCGGACGATGTCGTAGCTTGCGGTCTGGCCGTTCTGCACCGGGCAGGCCGGCAACCCGGCGGCCGACGCGGCCGGGGCAAGGAACCCAAGCATGACACACCATAAGGAGCGAACGTTCATCCGCCCACTCAAGCGGATGCGGGCTGGTCTGTCACGCGCAACTGCTCCAGCGCGACGGGGGCGGCGTGCGGACGGGTGGCGAGCATGCCGTCGATCAAGGCGAGTGCCTCGGCTCGGCCGCTGTTGCGCGCCTGCTCGAACGGCGTCCAAGTCTGCTGGAACGGCAGAGGTTCGAACACGTCGCGATAGCGGCGCAGTTCGCGCGGGGTGAGCGGGATGCCGCGCACGAATGCCTTGTGGGCTGAGATGGTCAGCGCGCGGCGCAGGTCGTCCGCCGCCATCTCGAACTTCAAGGCGTCACCGCAGAACAGGATCCCGCGGCTGCGGTCGAACAGTACGGTATGGCCGTCGAAATGCCCGGCGGTGAGGTGCAGCTCCATGCCGGGCAGCGGCTCCAGCCGGTCGTCCCACGGCCAGCTGACCCGGAGCGCCCCGGACCATGCCAGGTCGCCGGGGTGAAGCGCCAACTCCGGGTCGAACCGGTCCTGCAGCTGCCACAGCGCTCCATAGGCGTGGGGGTGGGAGGCGGCGAGCACGGCCATGCCGCCGAGGGCCGCGATGTGGTCGAGCGCCGCCTCGCTGAACACGGGGCAGCCCTCGAAGCCCATGTTGCCCGCGGGCGTCTGGATCAGATAAGCGCTCGGCCCGATCCCGCTCACCGGCTCGTTCCAGAACCGCCAGACACCCGGCTCCAGCTCGGCCCAGTGGCAGGGGAAGCGCGCCTGCGCCTCGGCGCGGGACCAGAAGCGCCAGCCGTCCTGGGGCACCACGTGGCGGGAGTCGAGGCACATCGGGCAGGAGGGCGGCCGCTCGAAATGACGCTGCCAGTAGCCGCAATTGTCGCAGATGAAGGCCGGTAGCTCGAGCGCGCCGGCGAAGGGAAGGTAACCTGGGCTCATAGCGGCAGTGTAGCGGGAACGGAGGGCCGGGTCAGCCCCGCCTGCCACGAGCGGGTTAGACGTGGCATCGGTGCGGGATCAAAGCCATACTGTGGACGCATCATGTCCGATCCAATCCCGCCCGACGACCTGACCCTGACGACTCTAGCGCGCCGACCCGACCTGCTTCCTGTCATCACGGACTGGGTGTGGCGAGAGTGGTGGCAGCGCAACGGCCTGAGCTTCGCCCAGACCCAGGCCCGCTACGCCGATTGTCTGGCCAGCGTCGGTCCGCCCCAGACGTTCGTCCTGCTGTCCGGCGAGGTCCCGGTCGGCACGGCATCCTTGGCCCGGCAGGACTTCGAGGAGCGGCCGGATCTCACGCCCTGGCTCGCCGGCGTGTTCGTCGTGCCCGAGCGGCGGCGGCGCGGTTACGTGGCCCACTTGCTCGCGGCGTTCGAAAAGGCTTGCGCCGAGGCATCGATCGAGACCGCCTGGCTCTACACCAGCACCGCCGAGCGCGTGTATCGCCGGGCAGGCTGGGACGTCGTGGAGATCGTCCAGCGCCCCGAAAAATGGCCCGTGACCCTCATGCGCCGCACCATGGGGACCAACCGCGGCTAGTCCGCCGTATCCCGCGCCCGGTGCATGGGCGGCGAAGCGATCGGCACGGCTCGGCCCGACTCGGTGGAGACGCGGCGCAGCGCCTCCACATTGGGGCGATGATCTTCCGCCCGGCGGAGTGGTGCTCGCCGATCCAGGCCTCATCGTAGCCCGGCCGGTCGAGATGCTCGATCAGCTCGACATTGCGCCGGATCGCGAGCGAGGGGATTGTCGCCGACGCGATAGAATGGCGCGAGGAGGATGCCGAAATCCAGGCCGCGCTTCTTCATAGGGGGCCTCCCGGGGCCGGCGAGGCAGTTGGACCGGGCTGTCCTCAGGTGTCCAGGGACGACCTAATTCTCGGGTGGGGTTCGGGGCAAAGCGCCGATCTTGCTGCTGATCGCCGGACGGTGACTTGCTTCTGCGCCGGCAATGTGGCCGCTAGCGCCTCAACCACGAAGGTATTGCGATGCGACAGGCCATGCTCCTCCTGCTGGCGAGCACGCTGGCGGGCTGCGCTGTGCCGGCCGGCACGCCGGGTCAGGTGGCGATCACGACCGTCCCGAGCGGCGCCAGTTGCACGGTGCAGCGGGGCGGCACAACCCTTGGCGTGGTCGCTCCCACGCCCGGCAGCCTGGCCGTCAGCCCGAGCGAGAAGGACTTGATGGTGACTTGCACAAAGCCCGGCCGGCAGACTGCGGTCGGCACGGTCAAGGCGGTCTATCAGGGCATCGGCTTCGGCCATTTGCTCAGCGGCGGAGCTGCGGCCGTGCTGGAGGACGCGGCGACGGGCACGGATTTCCGCTACGACCCGGCCGGGGCCACCCTGATGCTCGTGCCGGGATAGCGCCGTCCCGCCATCCCTGCACCTGCGGCCCCACGATAGGCCGGATCGATTCAAACACCTGGAGGCTTCATTGGACAGTCTTTCACGCCGCACCATCCTTTCGACCGGCGCGGCCATGGGCGCGTTCGCCGTGACCGCCGCCGCCTCGGCCGCGCCCGGCAACCCGGACCAGCCGCCGCAGGGCATCGTCAACACCCACGACCACCCGGCCAGCGCTGTAGACCCTGGTCCGCAATCCCCGGCGCTGTCCGGGCAGTTCCCCGCCGCGTTCACGCCGCCGGCGACTGATATCGGCGACTTGCCGCAGTTCTGGGCCTCGTTCAACAATGCGCCTCGCCGTATCCAGAACGGCGGCTGGGCTCGGCAAGTCACGCAGGCCGACTTCCACGTCTCGGAAAGCATCTCCAGCGTGAACATGCGCCTCGATGCGGGAGGTACGCGGGAACTGCATTGGCACCTTGCCGCCGAGTGGGCGTATATGAGCTACGGCAACTGCCGCATCACTGTGCTGGACCCGCAGGGCCGCGCCTATGTGGCGGATGTGAAGGAGGGTGACCTCTGGTATTTCCCGGCCGGCTATCCGCATTCGCTGCAGGGTCTTGGGCCAGATGGGGCCGAGTTCATCCTGTGTTTCGATGACGGGAAGGCGTCCGAATTCAATACGTTGTTGCTGACCGACTGGATGGCGCACACACCCCCGGACGTGCTGGCTCAGAACTTCGGCGTGCCGGAGGAGGTGTTCAACAAGATCTACACCCACGATCTGTGGATCTTCCAGGGTGAAGTACCGGGCCCGCTCGCGGCCGATGCGACGGCGATCCGCAGTGCGGAGGGTGCGCCGCCCAACCCGTTCGTCTACACGCTGGGCAGCGGGCCGGTCACCCGACAGACCAAGGGCGGGTTCGTCCAGATCGCCGACAGCCACAACTTCAAGGCGTCCACCACCGTCGCCGCCGCCCTGGTCACCGTCCACCCCGGCGGCCTGCGAGCCATGCATTGGCATCCGAACGCGGACGAGTGGCAGTACTACATCAAGGGGTCTGCCCAGATGACCGTCTTCCAGTCCGGCCCCAAGGCGGTGACCAACACCTTCAACCCCGGCGATATCGGCTACGTGACCCGAAGCAGCGGGCACTATATCAAGAATATCGGAAGTACCGACCTCGTGTTCCTGGAGGTGTTCGCGGCGGACACCTTCCTCAATGTATCGCTGTCCGATTGGTTGACGCATTCGCCGCCGGCGATGGTGGCGGCCCACCTCAACGTCTCGCCGCAGGACATCGCCCGCTTCCCGA
>CAXSEK010000031.1:0-11773 GCA_964235625.1 uncultured Acetobacteraceae bacterium | reverse complement strand
CGGCTAGCACGTCGGTGTCCGTCACCCGGATATTGCGCAGCTTACCGAGGGATTCGACCGGCAGCAGGGCGCACAGTTCGATATAATGCAGCCGCAGGGTAGCCCGCGCCCTGCACTGCACGCGGACATAGCGGCAGACCACGAAATGGGCGAACGTCACCACCAGGGGCGTGTCCGTCACCTTACCGCCAAACGCCTGCTCCCTGACGCAGACATCCGCCCATGTCACGTTGTCGGCCGAGGTGGAGACGACGAGCGGAAGGCAGGGGAATGCATCTTGCTCATTATTGAACACGCGGATGCGGTGGACATGGCGCGGACTAAGCAGATCGACGGTGATGCTCGGCACGTCCTCCAGGTCCGTCCGGAACAAGGGGGCGGCGGGCGCCGAGGCGGGCACCAGATGCGGCGGCAACGGGCCGCCCACGCAGCTCGAAAGCGTAATCGGCTTGCCGTAGCCGATATCCAGCAGGTGGTCTCCCACGAAAATGTCAACCATGCCGGGTCAGCCGGCGCGGTGGTGGATGGGCGGTATCGCGGCCGGGAGAAGGCTCCGTCTGTGCATCAGTCCTGATCCTTGCGGGCGGCCCATATCTCAGGTTATGCCGCCTCGGAAGGGCTCGGACAACGCTGCAGGTCCACCTGACAGCCGGCTGCCAAGCCACGCCGAACCTTGTGATCGAGCGGGCTTTCGTGAATGGTCGCCCGATCACGTTCGGCCCCCGCCGACCCCATCCTGAAAGAGCTACCATGCGCAGCTTGAATGAGATCGGTCTTGCTCAAGTCACAGACAAGGCATCCAACATTCACGACTATCTGCATTTTTACGACCGGCGCCTAGCGCATCTGCGCGCGGAGGCCTTTGTCTTAATAGAGATCGGTGTGTTCAAGGGTGGTTCGTGCCGCAGCTGGGGAGAGTATTTCCCCAACGCCCAGATCGTGGGTCTCGACGTCGATCCAAGCTGCAAGAATTACGAGGCCGGCAACATCGCCATCCGGATCGGCGATGCCTGCGACACCGGGTTCCTGTTCTCCGTCATCGAGGAGTTCGGCCGTCCGACGGTGGCCATCGATGACGGCTCGCATCGGTGGGACCATCAGATCATGGCGTTGCAAACGCTGTTTCCGCTCGTCAAGCCTGGCGGCTACTTTATCATGGAAGATTTGGACACGAGCTTCAGCGAACACCTGAAGCAGGCCCGCTTCGAAGGTGTCTCCTCGGTCAGCGCTTTTGACTACCTCAGCCTCCTTGCTGCTCGCGTCGTGGCTCATAATGCGTTTGGCGACGTCAAGCCTTACGACCTGTTTACTCATAACCATCACGAGGATGTTGGCAGTGTCGAGTTCGGGCGGCGGACCTGCGTTATTTCGAAGAAGCTCGACAGGACCAGCGGCCCGATCTGCACGCAGCCCCGGGGGAGCCAGTGGACCGCCCCCGGGGTTCGCCGCTCGCGCGAGATGCCTACCGGAACTGGATCCATTCGGACAACGAGCTGTCGTAAAGGAGCGCGAAAGGCGTCGTCGGGCTGATCGCGCCGGGAGCGGCCAGCACTGTCTGTCCCGTGTTGCCGTTGACCGTAAAGGTCGTGATCGTGCCCGTGCTGATGAAATGCACGATGAAGCCGTCGGGAACAGCGCCGGTCGCCGGCAATGTCAGCACCATTGAGGTAATCGTGGATGAGGTCGGTTCGATTTCGACGATCATCTGGTCGATCACCCCGGCCGGCACCGAGACCGGCAACTGTGCCCCTGTTCCCACACCGGCGATCTTGTTGCGGTTGCCGATCATGGCCCCCACGGCGCTCTTAGCTGCAGCCTGCACGACGGCCGTGGTCGCGACGGCGGTGCTCGCATCGGTGGCCGCGGGGACGGCGCCGATCAGCCGCACCAGCCCGGTTCCGGCCGCACCTAGGTCGAAGTCCTGACTGTTGAGCGAGTAATCCTGCAGCGTCAGCGGTGTCGTCGCGGTACCAGCGGCGACATTGAGGTAACCGGTGGAGGTTGTGGCCGAGCCGACCCGCATGGCGATAGAACCGTTGCTCAGCGTGATCACGCCGGCCCCGCCCTTGTCGGTCATCAGCAAGGGAATGGCAGCGTCCGTTCCCGCCGCACCGATCGTCACTGCCGTGCCCGTCGTGGAGCCGGTGAACTGCAGGCCATTGACGGCCCCGGGTGGGCTATAGACCCGGGCAGTGGCGTTACCATTCTGGGCGAGGATGATCGATGAGCCGTCATCGGTAATCCAATCGCCGCCCAGATTGGTCAACGACGGGTTGCCCTCGCCGGTGACATCGACCTGCGTCCCATTCAACATGATTTTCTGCCCGGCCATCTGGGCGATCGTGGCGCCGAAGGTCTGGATATTCGGCGCGCCCACGAAGTCGAGCCCGATGAACCATTGCCCGCCGATCACGTAGGCCGCGTCGCACGGGATGGCACCTGCGGCGCGAAACAGGTTGCAGGTGGTGAGTTCGTTGATCCAGCGGTTGTTGATCTTGGCGGTCGTGGCCGTCCGGTTATAGCCCATGACGCTGCCGGTCGCCGACACGTCGTTGCCGAAGTCGCTGAGGTGGAACTCCTGCATCTGCATGTATTGCGCCGGGGCGAGTGCGGAAATGTTGCCGCCCTGGAAGCCGCAGTTCGGCACCGCCAGCCAGTCCGTGTAGCCGTTGATGATGCCGTTCGGCCCCGGCGTGGTGTTGCCGTCGCCAGGCCCCACTTGGCCGTTGCACAGCAACTGCCCGCCGAAGATGCCGTAGTCGCCACCGCCGTTGTTCTGCAACACCACGCTGTACGCGGACGCGCCAGTACGGCCGTCATTGCTGTTGTGGGATTGGTTCCAGCCGGAGTTGTTATCGATCAGCAGCGTGTGCGCGTTGGTGCCGGGCATGCCCTCGTAGCCGTGCAGCGGCTGGCCCAGGGTCGCGGCACCGGAAACGTGGAACTCCTCGGCGCTCAGCGTGTGGGAGTAGTCGAACTTGCTCCAGCACGGGAAGCCAGCCGCGCAGTTGTCCTCGGCGCTGTTGACCTGGTCCCACGCCTGTGGATTGGGCGGCACGCGAACGGCGCCGAACTGCTGCGCGCGCGGGTTGCCGTCACTGCCCTTGATCTGGCCACCGCCGATGAACACGCCCTGCATCGTCGCTTGCGACACACCGGGTGCGTTGCAGATCACCCCCGCGGGAACGATGACCCGGCGGCCGCTCTGGCCGGCCGCGATCACCGCGGCGCTGTCATCCGTCGTGCCGTTACAGGCCGCGCCGAAATCCTGGATGGAGAGCTGGTCGGCGAGTTTCTGCGCCAAGGGCCGGGCAGCGATGGCGCCCTGCGCCTGCACCGCCTGCCCGGAGAGCGGAACCGGCCCGAGCTGTGCCCGGGCCGGCGTGAGGCTTAGCAAGAGAAGGGGTAAGGCTCGAAGGCATCGTTTGATCACTGTTTGTTCTCCCAAATGGCAAGGCCTCTGTGCGCCAGCGCCGGGGCGGCAACTTAGCGCAACAGGGTAGGCTTACCCAATGATCGTACGTCTGTTGATGGGATGCCAAAGTGCATCCCATCCTACGAGTCGGTCAGGAGCGCCGCTACCGGCACGCCTTCAGCCACCCTGGCGCAGCACGTAGCGAAGCCCGTCCAGGTCCACCGGGTAAGTGGCGGACGCCAGGTCCTGCGTGTAGAACGAGATCGGCCCGGTGAAGAACCAGGTGAAGGGTTGCCCCGCCAGCGCGGCCAGGTCCCAGAAGAAATAGTCGGCCAGGCCGGGATCGATCATCGTCACCCGGCATTCGGCGGGGGCGAACAGGGTGTTGGACATGCCGGCCCCGAGCGGGCCCACGATGTGGCTCGCCTGGCTGAACAGGCGGACCTGGTCGGCGAACGGCATCGCGCCGGGATGCACCGTCTCGTAGCCGGCCGCCTCCAGCACCGCGCGCGCCTCGGCCGCGTTGCCCAGCGCGCGCTGCTCGCCGGGCGGGCGCTCGACAAACAGGCGGCGGCGCGGCTCCGGCACGATGCCGAGGCTGCGCCATACGAGGTCCCGGAAGGTGAGCAGCGTGTTGGATTTGCGCGTGTTGTGCTGCGAAACCGGGCCCAGGAAGACCAGGGTCTCGACCGTGGTGATCTCGTGCTCCGGCACGAAGACGAGCTCCGCGCCGATGCCGAGCAGGCCGAGCAGGGTCTGCAGCGTCGCGGCATACGGCCCCATGCTGGCCGGCAGCAGCAGCCGGATGTCGCGCAGCGGGGACCGCCACAGGTTGATGATGCGGGGCAGGATCTCCGTCATGAGGTGGCCGTAATTGTCGGCGCCGGCTTTCGCGATCACGACCGTGGGCTTGCCCAGCGCGGGCTGGTGGCGCACGTCGCCTGCCGCGATGCGCTGTATCAGGCCGGGCCGTACCGCGTCGGCCGAGGGATAGTCCGTGATCGAGGGCGCCACCCATTGCTGGTCCGGACCCAGCAGGTACTTACCGCCGACCACGGTGGCGGCGGCGAAGGTCACCATGTACTCGGCCGGGCAGTGGGCATCCCGCTGGCGGACGATGTTGTAGAAGTAGGCCAGCAGGTCCGGATCCCGGCACCAGCAGCCGACCAGGGCCGGCGGTGCCCGGCGATAGCTGTGGGCGGGATGTAGGATGACCGCGCTGGAAGGCAGTCCGTCGTCACTCATTGCTCAGGCTTCCGCGGCCGCGGTGGAGTGCCGCTCCGTTAGATCGGGGTGAGGTGTCAGGGTGAAGGAGGGGCGAGCACGCCGGGCGCTTCGCGTTGCAGCCAGCCATGCAGGCTGTTGCTGTCCACCTCGAACGGGTCGTCGAAGTATCCCATCAGGTCGGACCGGCCGCGGTAGAGCACGCGGGCTGGCTTGGGGATCGGCTCGCCGTTGGAGAACGTGCCGAACGACCAGTAGCTTGCCGGGATACCCGGCACGGTATTGGCGGCCAGGGTGCGCTTGTACCACTGCCATACCTCGAACACCTCGGTATTGGCACCGGCGTAGCGCTCGGTCATGACGTCGCCGTCGCCGCCGATTTTGGTAAAGTGGTAGAATTTGAGCGGCGAGCCGTTCACCAACAGGCGGCTGTTCGAGAAATGCAGCGTGCGCCGGCTGAGGTTCCAGCTGGCGACGTTGCAGCCGGGGTCGCGCTCGATGAACACGTTGTCGAACAGGCCGGGCACCAGGTCGCAGTATTTCTGGTCGGTGAAAATACCCGTCTCGACGGCGTCGTAGCAGGCACGATACAGCTGCTCCGCCCACCAGGTGGCGAAGGCGCGGCCCGCCGGGTCATTCCGTACCGCGACGAAGCCCAGGTTGAAGATGCCGTATTTCAGCGAGGTCAGCTCGTTGTCGCCTACCTCCATGTTGGTGACGTTCGGCTCGCACTGATGCGGGGTCAGCACGATCGAGGCGTCGTCCAGCCGTTGGGTGATTGTGTCCAACGGGTGAAACACCGCGATGTCGGGATCGAGGTAGACGACCTTGGTGAAGCCGGCCTCCAGCAGCTCGACCAGCATCTGGCCCTTCACCGCGGTGCAGGCCTCGACCACGTCGTGCTTGAACAGCCAGGGGCGGAACCGCTTCAGGCGCAGTGTGGACGCCTGCACCACGTCGTCGAAATCGGCGAGGGCGGCGGCCTCGTCCAGGCCCGGCGGCGGGGCGTCCACCAGCACGGCGTGAATTGCCCAGTCCGGATGCGCACGGCGCAGGGTCTGCGCCAGGATCCGCGCGCGGGACAGGTAGCTGTAGGTGAAGCTGGTATAGCAGCAGGTCCTGCCCTCCAGGTCCTGGCCCGCCCGATCCTGCCCACCCATCGGGTCCGGCATGCTCACGCGCCCGCCAGCTGCATGGTCGCCGTCGTGCCTTCACGCACGAGCTGGCCCGAGGCCGAACCCTCCTGCCGGCACAGGCGCACGTATTCGACGGCCCGAAGGCTGCTGAAGAAGGCGAACAGGCTCCGCTCGTTGCTGGCGACGATGCCCCGGCCACGGCGCAGCACCGTGTCGGCCACGTTCCCGCTGTCCTGCAGGCACACCACGTCTGCTCCTCCCGCCATGGCTTCGTAAGTCACGTAGGAAAACGTCTCCGGCCAGGTGGAGAGGACCATGACGAGGTCAATCTCGAGGTCGCGCACGGCGTCGGCCATCGCGTCCGGATGGCCGGCCGATGTCTGCACCACGTAGTGGCGGAGCCCGGCGCTGGCGTCCACCGTCTCGTGGCTGCCGAGATGCATGAACTCGTAGGCGCCACTCCGCTTGTTGCGCGACACCAGCTCCAGCCAGATCGGCCAGCCTTTGTGGGCGCGGGCGTAGCCGATGAAGGCGACGCGGACGGGGGTCTGCAGGTCCCGCTCGGGCGCCGGGTCATCGCTCGGGATCAGCCCGCAATGCTCGTGGGCGGAGGCGGAGACGTAGGGCAGCGCCGAGTGCTGCAGCCAGATCGCCAGCGCGGCCTGCGAGGGGGCCACGACGTGGAAGGGGACCGCGTCGAACAGTCCGCGCATCTCGGCCAGATGCTTCTCGCGGCCGTGACCGTAGACGCAGACGCGGCAGGCCATGCTGTCGGGCGGCGGGGCGTGGCAGTAGGAGACGTCGTTGCGGAGCAGGGTGTAGCCGAGGCAGATGGAGGAGTAGTCGTGCACCCAGAACACGTTCACCGTGCTGGCACTGGCGCGCTGCAAGGCGATCAGGTCCGGCAAATGATGGCCCAGCAGGCAATGGACCAGGAACAGCCGCCGCTCGTCCGGCCGCCGCTCGACTCCCAGCAACGTGGTGGCGAGGTCGGCATAGCTCGTGACGCCGACGTAGCGGCCGTCGATCACCAGGTTGACCAGGGTGCCCGAAAAGGCCGGGTCGGCGAGGCGGAGCAGGGGCACGAAGGGTGAGACATGGAGGTAGACCATGCCCTGGCGCGCGTAACGCGCCTGCTCGTCGGCGATGAACAGCTGGATGCCGCCGGTGACGCGCACGTAGCAATCGTGGCTGAGGGAGAGGACGAGCCCGCTCGCGACGCCCAGGGCCGAGCGCAGGATGCGGTCCACCCGCGCGCGGGTCAGCAGGCCGATGGGTTCCGGGCGGGTCCAGTCCCGCGTGCGGGTATCCGGATCAACTGCGCGCTCGATGATGTCGCGCCGGTAGCCGCCGGGCCGGTGCGGCTTGCGGCCCTCTGTCCGTCCCTCGACGAGGTAGTGCCAGAACGGGTTGACGCCGCTGCCGGCGATGTCGGTGTTGGCGCCGAGGTAGTAGGCGGTGTCGAACCAGGGGGCGGGGTTGCGGCGCTCGGTCCAACCCTGGCGGCAGAAATGCTCGACCGGGTCGATGCCGTGCTCGCGGACGTCGGCGTAGGTCGCGTTGTAGTAATCGCGGTCTAGGTGCCCGGCCACGATGCGCGCCACCGGGTCCGCGTAGGCGGAGCTGTGATCGGCACGGTGGCCGGCGAACTCGGCCGCGAGGGCGTGCAGGCGGTCGGGGATGCCGAACAGGATATTCCGCGGGAACCGCGTGGTGCCGATGCCGGGATCGTCCTCGTCCACCGGCACCGGCGGCAGCCCGACGGCGGCCGCAAGCGGGCGTTCGACAATGGCCGCGAGCAGCGGGTTGACCTGCATTTCGAACAGCAGCGGGCGCTCGGCCAGGGCTGCCTGCACGCTGAACCCGGGGTTGGGATCGCGATGCTCACGCCAGCCGCGAAAGGCGAAGTGCGCCACCGGGTCCACGGTGCCAGAGGGGGGATGGCCGGGCTGGGACAGGTAGAACGCCTCGTCCAGCTCGGGCCGCAGAAGGGCAACCCAATCGCCGGGGTCGCGGCCGAACAGGGCCTGGGCGGCGGTGCGCGGACCGCTGCCCGCTACGGACGACCGGTTCTCGCCGTGGCCTGCCAGCACGTAGTGGTAGAACGGGTTCCAGCCCACCTGCGCCACGTCCGGATGGGTGTGCAGGTAGGCCACCGTGTCAAAGCCGGCATGCGGATTGCGTCCCTCGAGCCATCCGCGGCTGCAGAAATGCGCAAGTAACGCCTCGGCGTCTCCTTCGACGTCGGCATACTCGCGTGCGTAGAAGTCGGCGTCGAACAAGGGGCGTACGACGAGGAGGATGTGGGCCATGCTGCCATGTGGGAGATCTTCGACCGGCCCTGCCGAATTGGGATCCAACGGCATCCGCCCCTTGCTTTGCTGACCCAGCCACGATCCCACGGAAGTGTGGAATGATCGCGGTATTGCACGCCGCCATGGCAAAGCCAATCCATGGGGGGGCCCGGTGCGTGCGGGCGGGAAGGCTTGAACTCCCCTCCGCCGGCGCTACGGTGGCGCCAACGCGGAGGGTGCGCATGCCGGAGAACGAGGACCTGCTCTATACGGTGCAGGACGGGATAGGCCGCGTCACGTTCAACCGGCCGCAGGCGCGCAACGCGATGACCTTCGCGATGTACGACCGCCTTGCCACGATCTGCACAGAGGCGGGGCAGGACCCGTCGATGCGGGCCCTGGTGCTGACGGGCGCGGGCGAGAAGGCCTTCGCCTCGGGCACCGACATCTCCCAATTCCGCGAGTTCAAGACGCCGGAGGACGCGCTGGCCTATGAGGAGCGGATCGATCGGGTGCTGACCGCGCTCGAGCGTTGCCCGTTGCCGACGATCGCGGCGGTGGCCGGTGCCTGCACCGGTGGCGGGGCGGGCATGGCGGCAGCGTGCGACCTGCGGATCGCAACGAAGGATGCGCGGTTCGGCTTTCCCGTGGCGCGCACGCTCGGCAACTGCCTCAGCATCTCCAACTATACGCGACTCGCCGCCCTGGTCGGCCCGGCGGCGGTGAAGGACATGGTGTTCACCGCCCGGTTGCTCGGTGCAGAGGAGGCCAAGTCGGTCGGCTTTGTTACCGAGATCGTGGAGGACCGTGCAGCGCTGGACCTGCGCGCCGATGCGCTGAGCAAGCACATCGCCAGCCTCGCGCCGTTGACCCTGCGGGCGACGAAGGAGGCGATGTACCGGATCCGCGAGCGCATGCGCCCGGAGGAAGGCCGTGACCTGATCCTGATGTGCTACATGAGCGAGGATTTCCGCGAGGGGCTCGACGCCTTCCTCACCAAGCGCACGCCGCACTGGCAGGGCAAGTAGGGGAGCGGCCGATGGACGAGGGCCTGCCTCAGCTGATCGTCGAGGGTGGGGTCGGGACGATCCGGCTGAACCGCCCGTCGGTGCACAACCGGGTCGAGCCGGAGGACCTGCTGGAGCTGAACCGCCTGATGTCCGCGGCGGAGGCGGATGGGTCGGTCCGCGTGCTGGTGTTGACCGGGACGGGGCGCTCGTTCTCCTCCGGCTTCAACATCGGCAAGCTCGACGGCAGCGATGGCGACGAGGGCGGAGACGGCTCGTTCGAGCGCACGGCGGACCGGATGGAGCGGTTCCCGCTGCCGACCATCTGCGCCCTGAATGGCGGGGTGTATGGCGGTTCGACCGACCTGGCCTTGGCCTGCGACTTCCGCATCGGCGTGGAAGGGATGCGGATGTTCATGCCGGCCGCCCGGCTCGGCCTGCACTATTACGCAGGCGGGATGCGGCGTTACGTGGCGCGGCTCGGGCTGGGAGCGGCCAAGCGGCTGTTCCTGACGGGGCTGCCGCAGGACACGGCGGAATTGCTGCGCATCGGCTACCTGGACGAGGCGGTGCCGGCGGAGCGGCTGATGGCGCGGGTGGCCGAGCTGGCGGCGACGCTGGCGGCCAACGCGCCGATCGCCGTGCAGGGCATGAAGCGCTGCCTGAACGACATCGCGCGCGGCGAGGCGGATCTGGCGCTGATCGCCGCCAACCAGATGCGCAGCCGGGAGTCCGCCGACCTCAAGGAGGGGCGGGCTGCCTGGCTGGAGAAGCGCACACCCCGGTTCACCGGGACCTGACCAAGCCTCACCCTAGGAGCCTCGCCATGATCAAATTCTATTACAGCCTCGCGCCCAACCCGATGAAGGTGGCCCTGTTCCTCGAGGAGGCGGGGCTGGAGTTCCAGGCGATCCCTGTAGACACCCGCAAGGGCGACCAGCACGAAGCCGCGTTCGGCGCGATGAACCCGAACAACAAGGTGCCGGTGATCAGGGATGGCGATGCGACGGTGTTCGACAGCAACGCCATCCTGCTCTACCTCGGTGAGAAGACGGGGCAGTTCATGCCGGATGACAGCCTGAAGGCGCGGGGCGAGCTGTATTCCTGGTTGATGTTCGTGGCGTCCGGCATCGGGCCGTATTCGGGGCAGGCGGTGCACATGCGCCACTTCGCGCCGGAGCCGAAGGAGTATGCCGTCCAGCGCTATGCGTTCGAGGCGAAGCGGCATTTCGGCATCATCGACGCCCGGCTTGGACAGCACGAGTGGATGCTGGGCAGCGAGTACACCATCGTCGACATGGCGCTGTGGGGATGGGGCCGCATGGTGCCGTTCGTGATCGGCGCCTCGCCGAAGGATATGACGGTCTGGGAGCAATTCCCCAACCTGAAGCGGTTCATGGACGCGGTGAACGCGCGCCCGGCCGCCGCCCGTGCCGAAGCGATCAAGGAACGCCACGCGTTCAAGACCGAGTTCGACGAAGAAGCCAAGCGCAACATGTTCCGCCATATCGCGGCGTAACACTGTCTTAAAGCGAGGTGTCCAGAGGACGACTGTCCTCTGGCGCAGCACCGCCTTCAATCGAGCGGACCTGCCATAGAGCGGGCCGCCAGGGAGCAACGAGCCATGAGCATGACCGACAACCTCGCCACAACCGGCGAGCGCCGCTCCTCCCCGGCGTTGGTGTTTTGGTCCAGCTGGGCCGGCTGGATGCTCGACGGGTTCGATTCGGCGATCTACCAGTTTGTGCTCGTCTCGGCCCTGATCGAGCTGCTCCCCCTTTCCGGGCTGGAGGCGAGCCGTGGCAACATCGCGTTCTACGGCGGGCTGCTGTTCTCGGTGTTTATGCTGGGCTGGGCGGCCTCGATGTTCTGGGGCTGGCTGTCCGACCAGATCGGCCGGGTGACGGTGATGTGCATGACGATCCTGTTCTACTCCCTGTTCACCGCGCTGTGCGGGCTGAGCTGGGGGCTGGTGAGCTTCGGGGTGTTCCGCTTCCTGGCCGGGTTCGGCATCGGCGGCGAGTGGGCGGCCGGCACGCCGCTGCTGCACGAATCGGTGCCGGAGCACATGCGCGTGCGCCTGGCCGGGTGGCTGCACACGGCGACGCCGACGGGGATCCTGGCCGCCTCCGTGGTGGCCTTGGTGGCGCTGCCGACGCTGGGCTGGCGCGGCATGTTCCTGCTGGGGCTCGTGCCGGCACTGCTGGCCTTCGTGCTGCGGCGCTACCTCGCCGAGCCGGTGCGGCAGCGCACGGCGCACGCGAGCGGGCTGTTCACGGGGACGCAGGCACGCGTCACCTGGGCGGCGGCGCTGATGATGTCCTTCGCGATCTTCGGCCTGTGGTCCTCCACGTTCTGGATCCCGACGGTGGTGATCACGAAGCTGATGGCGCAGGGGGCACCGCTCGCGCACGCCCAGGTCATGGCGGCGTGGAGCGGGGTGCTGGTGAATGTTGGCACGCTGGCCGGCTGCTTGCTGATGCCGTTCGCCACGCGCTGGATCGGCGGGCGCAAGCGCAGTGCTCTGGTGTTCTTCGCCGGGTCACTGCTGGTGAACCTGGTAGCGTATCTGTGGGTGGTGCCGCGGGCCACGGACGCGACGGCGTTCTTCGCCGTGCTGCCGCTGCTGGGCTTCTTCACCAATGGCATCTTCTCGCTGTTCACCATCTGGCTGCCGGAGCTGTTCCCCGGCGCGCT